>NZ_JBFXGV010000033.1:0-37275 GCF_050177655.1 Paenirhodobacter sp. | reverse complement strand
TGATGGCCGGTGGCATCTGGTCGCTGCAGGCGAGCATTTCCGCCAAGGGCTTTTACGCGATGGCGGCATTGATGCTGGTCCATTCCACCGCAGCGATCACCAAGGCCTTGCGCGACAAGGAAGAATCGGATCGCATCTACAACAAGCTCGAAGATGCCCGCACCGAACGCCTGCTTGCCCAGGTCTCGGCCAAGGAACCGGCCTGAGCCGCCCTCCCCCGGGCGGCCCCGCCGCCCGGGCCCTGACACGGAGACCCCGATGACCCGCTTTCTCAAGATCCTCGCCCATCTCGGCTTTGGCCTGATCGTGATCGGCGCCGGCGCCTGGGCCGTCACCGCGCTGGCGCTGCATCTGACCGGCGCCGCCCGGATTGCGGCGATCGCCGCGGTGGCGATCGCCGGCCTCGCCGCGCTCGGGTTGCGGTTCTTGCGCTCCCGCCGCCTCGGCTGGGCGGTGCTGGCACTCGCCGCGCTCACCGTGGGCGGCTGGTATCAGACGATCACGCCCCGCGACGACCGGATCTGGGAAGACGACGTCTCCCGCGGGGTGAAGGCGCGCGTTGATGGCGACATCGTCACGCTGAGCGATCTGCGCGACTTCGTCTGGACGAGCGAGACCGAGGCGACCGAGCGCTGGATCAGTCGCAGCTATGACCTGCGCCAGCTTGAGACCGTCGACATGTTCACCTCGGTCTGGGACAACCCCGACATCGCGCATCTGCTGGTCAGCTTCGGCTTCGCAAATGGCGATCACGCCGTCTTCTCGGTCGAGATCCGCCGCGAGAAAGGCGAGAAATTCAACGAGATCGGCGGTTTCTTCCGCCAGTTCGAACTGGTGCTGAGCGGCGCGACAGCGGAAGACATCGTCAAGCTGCGCACAAATTTCCGCCGCGACCCGGTGCGGATGTATCCGATCGTTCTGACCGCAGAGCAGCGGCGCGTGATGTTCCTCTCCTATGTCGCCCTCGCCCAGCGCCTCGAGGCGCGGCCCGAGTTCTACAACACGCTCACCGCGAATTGCACGACGGTGGTCTATCAGCTCGCAAAGGTGCTCAAGCCCGATCTGCCGCTCGACTGGCGCCTCGTGTTCTCGAGCCACCTGCCGGAATATCTCGCGCAATTCGGCGTGCTGGGGGGCGAGGGAACGGTGCAGGCACGCGAGGCGGCGGCGCTGATCGACGCGCGTGCCCAGGATGCGCCGCCCGAGATGCCCTATTCGGTGGCGATCCGGCAGCGCTGAGGCGAAATGGAAAAAGGGGCGCCTTGCGGGGCGCCCCTTTCGCTTGCGTCACTCCGTCACGCAATCGGCGTAGTAGTGCATCACGCCATCGGGGCCGACCTCCTGCACGAGGCCATGGATATCGGTCTCGAACCCCGGGCATTCGCGCGCGAATTCGCGGTTGAACTTGAGATATTCGACGATCTTGTGGTTGAACACCTCGCCCGGAATGAGCAGCGGGATCCCCGGCGGATAGGGGGTGACGAGCGAGGTGGTGATCCGCCCCTCGAGATCGTCGATGCCGACCCGCTCCGTCGTGCGCCGCGCGATATGGGCGAAGGCGTCGGAGGGTTTCATCGCCGGGGTCAGATCGCTCAGATACATCTCGGTCGAGAGCACGGCGACGTCGTATTTCGCGTAAAGCCGGTGGACGTGCTGGCACAGGTCGCGCAGCCCCATCTGCTCATAGCGCTTCTGCGAGGCGCAGAATTCCGGCATCACCCGCCACATCGGCTGGTTCTTGGCGTAATCGTCCTTGAACTGCTGCAGCGCGGTCAGGAGCGTGTTCCACCGCCCCTTGGTGATGCCGATCGTGAACATGATGAAGAAGGAGTAGAGCCCGGTCTTCTCCACCACCACGCCATGTTCGGCGAGGTATTTCGTCACGATCGAGGCGGGAATGCCCCAGTCCTCGAAACGGCCGTCGAGGTTCAGGCCCGGGGTGACGATCGTCGCCTTGATCGGGTCGAGCATGTTGAAGCCCGGCGCCATGTCGCCAAAGCCGTGCCAGCTGTCCTCGCCATCGGCGATCTGCACGCCGTCCTCGTCGGTGCGGCGCAGCACCCAGTCGCGGGCGCGGCCGATCCCCTCTTCCTCGAGCTCGGTCGGCCCCCAGACCTGGAACCACCAGTCATCGGCGAATTCCTCGTCGACCTTGCGCATCGCGCGGCGGAAATCGAGCGCCTCGAGAATCGATTCCTCAACGAGCGCGGTGCCGCCCGGCGGCTCCATCATCGCCGCGGCGACGTCGCAGCTCGCGATGATCGAATATTGCGGCGAGGTCGAGGTGTGCATCAGATAGCTCTCGTTGAAGAGATGCCGGTCGAGCTTCGTCTCCTCGCTTTCCTGCACGAGCACATGGCTCGCCTGGCTGATCCCGGCGAGCAGCTTGTGGATCGACTGCGTCGCATAAACCACCGAATGCTGCGTGCGCGCCCGCTTGCGCCCCATCGCGTGGAAGGTGCCGTAAAACGGATGGAAGGCCGCATGCGGCAGCCAGGCCTCGTCGAAATGCAGGTTCTCGACATAGCCGTCGAGCGCGCCCTTGATCACCTCGGTGTTATAAAGCACCCCGTCATAGGTCGATTGCGTCAGCGTCAGAATCCGCGGCTTCACCGCCTCCGCATCGACACCCTCGAGCAGCGGGTTCGCCCGGATCTTCGCCTTGATCGTCTCGGGTTCGAATTCGGAGCGCGGGATCGGGCCGATGATGCCGTGATGGTTGCGGGTGGGCTTGAGGAAGACCGGCACCGCCCCCGTCATGATGATCGAATGCAGGATCGACTTGTGACAGTTGCGGTCAACCACCACAACATCTCCGGGCGCCACGGTATGGTGCCACACCATCTTGTTGGAGGTCGAGGTGCCATTGGTGACGAAGAAGCAGTGATCGGCGTTGAAGATCCGCGCCGCGTTGCGTTCGGAGGCGCCGATCGCTCCGTTGTGGTCGAGCAGCTGCCCCAGTTCCTCGACCGCGTTGCAGACATCGGCGCGCAGCATGTTCTCGCCGTAGAACTGGTGATACATCTGCCCGATCGGCGATTTCAGGAAGGCGACGCCGCCCGAATGCCCCGGGCAGTGCCAGGAATAGGAACCGTCCTCGGCATAGTCGAGCAGCGCGCGGAAGAAGGGCGGCTGGATCCCCTCGAGATAGCCCTTCGCCTCGCGGATGATGTGTTTCGCCACGAAATCGGGGGTGTCCTCGAACATGTGGATGAAGCCGTGCAGCTCGCGCAGCACGTCATTGGGCAGATGCCGCGCCGTCTTCGTCTCGCCATGGATGTAGATCGGCACGTCGGCGTTCTTCCAGCGCACCTCCTCGATGAAATCGCGCAGCCGGATGATCGCGGGGTCGAGCTCCGGCCCCGGGGTGAATTCCTCGTCATCGACCGAAAGCACGAAGGCCGAGGCGCGGCTCTGCTGCTGCGCGAATTGCGAGAGATCGCCATAGCTCGTGACGCCGAGCACCTCGAACCCCTCCTCCTCGATCGCCTGCGCCAGCGCGCGGATGCCGAGACCGGAGGAGTTTTCCGAGCGGAAGTCCTCGTCGATGATCACGATCGGGAAGCGGAATTTCATGGCGCACTCCTGTCGGGAAGGTTGCGTGGCGGGCCTCACCCCTGCCGGCCGGCCCCTCGCGACCGGATCATTCCGCCGCGAACCGGTGCGCTTTTCTCCCCGCTGCCCCGGGTGCAGTCAAGCGCTTCCGCGACCCGAACGGAACGCAGACACGCGAGCGTGTCCGACGCTCCCCGGAGCCTCGCGAAAAAGGCCGCTCCGCGCGTTGCGATCCGGGGTGGGCGCGCCTATATTTGCCTTCGAGAGACGGCCAAGACTGTCTTTCGGACAACGGAGACTGGATGTCAGAGCTTGTGTGATATGGCTCTCTGAACCTCAGAGAGCCGCGTGACCCCCGAACCGCCGGACGCAATCGCGCCCGGGCGTTTTTCACGTCTGTCACACGAGACTTCCATGAATATCTCAAGAAACGAACAGCGTGCGCTGCACGTTCTGGCTCTCGGCGGCCGCATTCTGCACGAACGCGAAGACGGCCCCAAGATCACCGCCGTCACCTGCGTCACGCGCGACGGGATGATCCTGTCCGACTTCGACATGACCGTCTTCAGCAAGCTGCGCCGCAAGCGGCTGATCGAATCCCGATCCGGCAGCCCCTATCGCATCTCGAAACGCGGCCGCCTGTCGGTCCGCGCCCAACTCGACAACCAGGGAGCATGACATGCTGATCCGCAATGAAACCCGAAACGACATCGCGGCGATCCGCACGATCGTGACCGAAGCGATGAAGCTGCTGCCGCAGGCGTCGGGAACGGAGGCCGACATCGTCGACCGGCTGCGCGATGACGACGGGCTGATCCTGTCGCTGCTGGCCGAGGACGAGGGGCAGCCGGTCGGCTACCTCGCGGCCTCGATGGGGCGTCTTGGCGCCGCGCAGAACTGGGGGCTGATCGGCCCGCTGGCCGTCACCCCCTCGCGGCACGGCGAGGGGATCGGCAGCGCGCTCATGGTCGAGGCGATCCATCGGTTGCGCCCCTTCTGCAAGGGGGCGGTCCTGGTCGGCGAGCCTGGCTATTATGGCCGCTTCGGCTTCAGGGCCTATCCGGGCCTGCGGGTGGGGGACTGCCCGCCGCAGTACATCCTGGCCCTGCCCTTCGACGCGGAGGAGCCGGCGGGCGAGCTGATTCACCCCGCCGCCTTCGGCCTGCATCAGGAGGGGTAAGACGCTTCCGGGGCGCAGGCGAAAGAGTGCGCCCCACCCCGACACATCCCAAACAGAAAGCCCTCGGCGATTGGCCAAGGGCGCGTGGGATCTGGATATTTTTGGAAATGGCGGACCCGGAGCGATTCGAACGCCCGACCCTCAGATTCGTAGTCTGATGCTCTATCCAGCTGAGCTACGGGTCCGCTGTGGAGGTGGGATTTAGCCCCCGGTCCAAACCTTTGCAAGGGCGAAATCACCACCTCCCGAAACTTTTTCGATCGCTTACGATTTCGGCACCAGCGCCACGGCCAGGATCTCGCGCAGCTTCCCGCCGTCGCCGCCGGCATTCGCCTTCACCGTCTTCGCCGGGTCGATGCCGGTCAGGCCCGCGGCCTCGAACTCGCTCATCAGCTGGTCGACCGGCTTGCCCGAGAGCTCGGAAAGCGTCTCGATCCGGGCGTTGCCCATCGAGTCCATCACCACCTTCGGGCCAAGGCCCGCGCCCTCGACGACGCCCGGGATCACGTTCGGCACGAAGGTCACGGCCAGCACCACCGCGCCCAGCGCCATGATCCCCGCCGCCAGCGGCCGCTTGAAATAAAGCGAGAAGGCGCGCCAGTTGAGAATCACATGCGCAATCGCGCCGGCGACCATCACGAGGCCGGCCCATTCATGGATCGTCTTCATCGTCGCGGTGTCGAGGTGGAAGAACATCAGGACGCCAGTCACGGCCATGATGAGGAAGGAGCCGATCACCAGAGGCGTGGCCCAAGAACGCAATTTCAACATAACGAAACCCCAGTTTATCCGTTGATTTGCCTATGGAACGCAGCGCGCAAGCGGTTCCGTCGCGCAAGGCAGCCACGCGCCGGGCGCAGGGCTCATTCGGCCCTCTCGCCGCCCTTCTCGCTGCCGGAGAGGTCGAAATCCTGCGGCAGATGCAGGCGGAACTCGGTGCCGGTCTCATCCGTGCGCACCAGTTCGAGCCGCCCGCCATGGCCGCGGATCAGCTCGGCCGAAATCGCGAGGCCAAGCCCGGTGCCGCCCTTCTTCACGCCGCCGGAAAACGGCTGGAACAGGTGCTCGCGCGCGCGTTCGGGCAGGCCGGGGCCGGTGTCCTGCACCCGGATCCAGTTGCCGCCCGGCTCTTCCCCGGCGCCGATCTCGATCGTGCCGGGGGCGCCCGTGGCCTCGATCGCCTGACGCGCATTGCGCACGAGGTTCGAGAGCACGCGGTAAAGCTGTTCGCGATCGGCGCGGATCACCAGATTCGGCGGCACATCGGTGACGAAGTCGATCTGCGCCGCATCGGCCGGGGGCTGCTCGCTTTCCAGCACCTCGGTCACGAGGCCCGAAAGCATGAAGCGCGAGAGCGTCGGCGGCGGTTCCTCCGCCTTGCCGAAGGCGAGCGTCGTCTCGCAGAGGTTCACCGCACGCCCGATCGAATTCATCAGCTTCGGCGCGGCGCGCTGCACGCCCGGATCCTTCGAACCCTCCATCCGGTCGGCGAAAAGCTGCGCCGTGGTCAGGATGTTGCGCAGATCGTGGCTGATCTTCGCCACCGCCTGACCCAGCTGCGCGAGGCGTTCCTTCTGCTTCAGCGCGGCGGTGAGCTGGCGCTGCATCGAGGCCAGCGCCTCCTCGGCCACGCGCAGCTCCTCGATCCGCGCCTCGGGGGCGATGATCCGGCGCGCATCCTCGGGCGCCTCGGCATAGGCGGTCATATGGGCGACGACGCGCTTGATCGGCACCACCATCAGCCGGCGCACGAGGAAGAAGAGCAGGAAGGCCGTGATCACCGAGACCATCGCCGAAAGCGAGAGCAGCCGCAGCCCGTATTCGATCATCTCGATCCGCATCGGCCCGGTCGCGAGCGTGACTTCGATCACGAGCCCGCCCTTCTGCACCGGATCGCCGATCACCCGGATCACGTGATTCTCCGGATCGGCGAGCACCGAGAGCGCATCGCGCACCCGCGTCCAGAAGGTCGATTCGCGCAGATCGAAGGTCGCCGCGATCGGCTGCGGGATCGGCGAGGACAGCACGAGCTGGCGCACCGCATCGCGGCGCAGGACGACGTTGTAGACGCCGGCGTTGTTCAACAGTTCCTGCTCGAGATCGGGCTCGATCATCTGATCGGTGGTGAGCAGCGCGAGCGAGGCGATCTGCGCACGCTCAAGGCGCGTCAGCAGATAATCCTCGCGGAAATTGGCGAGCCCGGGCAGCAGGATGAGAATCTCCGCCAACACGACGAAGACCGTCGTGAGGATCAGGAAACGCCCGGAGAGAGTGTTGATCGCCATTCTACCCATACTGGCGGGCCGCCCCGCCTGCGGGCCTTCCCCCCGCCTCACCGTACCCTTCGGCATCTGCATGAAATACCAAAGCTTTCCGGGAATAAATAGGCGCGCCTCGCCTGCGGCGGAAGGGCGCTGAGTGTCGTAACATACGCGCGAGCCCCGGAATGCCGTCGCGGGCGCGAAAAAACGCCCGCAGCGAATTGACTTGCGGCCGCATTGCCCCTATAGCCCGGGCCTCGAACATGAGCGGCAGCCGAATCCGGCAGGATTCGCGTTGCCCTACCGTAGTACGAACCGGAGTTATCGCGATGAAACGCACCTATCAGCCGTCGAAACTCGTGCGCGCCCGCCGCCACGGCTTCCGCGCCCGCATGGCGACCAAGGGTGGCCGCAAAGTCCTCAACGCGCGTCGCGCGAAGGGCCGCAAGGTTCTGTCGGCGTAAGGCTGCCGCAGCCTGACGTCATGACACCGCCGGAGGCTCCCGCGACTGACCCGCAGGGTCGGGGCGTGGGAAGCGCCCCGGCGGTTTCCGTTTGTCCGGATCCTGCCGCAAAGCCGCGCATCGAAATCCTGCGCAAGCGCGCCGATTATCTGCGCGCGGCTTCGGCGTTGCGTCAGGGCACGCCGGGGTTCCTGTTGCAGGCCCGCGCCCGACGCGAGGACGAGCCCGCGCCCGGTGATCTGGTCCGGGTCGGCTTCACCTGCTCGAAGAAGATCGGCAATGCCGTGGCGCGCAACCGCGCCAAGCGCCGGCTGCGCGAAGTGGCGCGGCTCGGTCTGCCGGGTCTCGCCCGCCCCGGATGGGATTATGTCCTCGTCGGTCGGCCCGAAGCGACGATCGCGCGCGATTTCGCCGCGTTGCAGGCCGATCTCGCCCGCGCCATCGCCGATCTGCATGCCGGCCGCAGCCAGAAACCGCGCCCGACCTCTGCCCCGCAGAAAGGCCGGCGGAGGGGCAAGGGATGAGCCCGCTCGCCGCGCTCGTCGCGCTGCCGGTGCGCGCCTATCGGCTGTTTCTCTCGCCCTGGGTCGGCCATGGCTGCCGCTATCAGCCGACCTGTTCCGCCTATGCGCTCGAGGCGCTCGAACGCCACGGCGCATTCAAAGGATCCTATCTCGCCGCGAAACGGGTGCTGAGCTGCCATCCGCTCGGCGGTCACGGCTACGATCCGGTGCCCGGCGCCGATCCTGAATTCGATGCGCAGCGCGCGCAGGAGAAACGCGATGCTCGATGACGAAGACGCCCCGATCCACCCGCTCTTCGCCGGTGCGCCCAGCTCGACCGAGTTCAAGAAACTGCGCAAGCGGATCGTGCGGGAAACCCGAGAAGCCATTGAAAAATATGGCATGATCGAGCGCGGCGCGCGCTGGCTCGTCTGCCTTTCGGGCGGCAAGGACAGCTATACGCTGCTCGCCGTGCTGCACGAACTGAAATGGCGCGGCCTGCTGCCCGTCGATCTTCTGGCCTGCAACCTCGATCAGGGGCAGCCCGGCTTTCCCGCCACCGTCCTGCCCGAGTTCCTCTCGCGCATGGGCGTGCCGCACCGCATCGAGTATCAGGACACCTATTCGGTGGTGATGGACAAGATCCCGCAGGGGCGCACCTATTGCAGCCTCTGCTCGCGGCTGCGGCGCGGCAATCTCTACCGCATCGCACGCGAGGAGGGCTGTTCCGCCGTGGTGCTCGGCCATCACCGCGACGACATTCTCGAAACCTTCTTCATGAACCTGTTCCACGGGGGGCGGCTCGCCACGATGCCGCCGAAACTGGTGAACGAGGACGGCGATCTCTTCGTCTACCGCCCGCTCGCCTTCGTCGCCGAGGCGGATTGCGAGAGGTTCGCCCGTGGCATGCAATACCCGATCATCCCCTGCGATCTCTGCGGTTCGCAGGAGGGGCTGCAACGCCAGCAGGTGAAGGCGATTCTCGACGGCTGGGAGCGTAACAGCCCCGGCCGCCGGCAGGTGATGTTCCGCGCGCTGATGAACGTGCGCCCCTCGCATCTGTGCGACCCCGGGATCTTCGATTTCGCCGGGCTGATCCGCACGGCGGCGCCGGAAAGCGCGGATTTTAACGAAAACATCCCGAATTTGCGCGGCACCCCTTAACCCATCGCTTAACACTCGGCCCTAGGTTGGACGCGATCGAGGGGCATGCCCCTCTTGTGCAAGCTGGCCGAGGGCTGAAGATGTCGAAGATCGGGGGTTGGTTGACCTCGGGTTCCGCCAAGGGAACCCGTCTGGCGAAGACGCATGCAGGGCCGATCCTGATGCGGCGCGAAATGGTCGCCTTTCTGCCCGCCGTGGCCTTGGCGGGGCTCTGGTTCGGGCTGCAGGCGATGGTCCTGCTCGGCGCGACCGCGCTGATCGTCGCCTGGATGACGCGCCCCCTCGCCGTGCCGGACGAGGAGGAGGAGATCCTGCGCGACGGCGTCACCGGCCTGCCACTGCGGGAGGAAGCCGAGGACATCCTCGGCGGCCTGATGCAGGAGGCCGCGGCGACGACGCGCGCCACCGCCTGTCTCGTGCTCGGCTTCGACGAGCCGGACATTCTCACCCGCCAGACGACGCGCTTCGAATATGACGAGGTGCTGCAACGCACCGCCGACCGTCTGCGCGGCGCCCTACGCGAATGCGACCGGGTCGCGCGCCTCGACGGGCCGCGCTTCGCGATCCTGCTCAAGCCGACCCCGCGCCCCGATCTCGAAAGCATGATCCAGCTCTCCGCGCGCCTGCAAAACGCCTGCGAGGAGCCGATCTCGATCGCCGCGCGTTCGATCACGGCCAGCTGTCACGTCGGCTTCTGCCTGATGAAACGCGCCCCCGAACCGACCGGCAAGGCGTTGCTCGCCGCCGCCGAAGTCGCCGCGGAAGAGGCGCGACGCAACGGGCCAAGCGCGATTCGCGCCTTTTCGAGCGAAGTGCAGCACGCCACCCAGGCGCGCAACGCCCTCTCCGGCGAGGTCGCCGAAGCGCTCGAGAACGGCCAGATCACCGCCTATTTCCAGCCTCAGCTCAGCACCGACACCGGCGAGATCTCGGGCATGCAGGTTGTCCCCCGCTGGCTGCACCGCGAACGCGGCGTGCTGACCGAGGTCGACATCCTCCCCGCGACCGATTCGCCGCAGCTGCGCCATCGGCTCTCCGAAGTGATGCTCTACCAGGCCTTCGGCGCGCTGCGCGAATGGGACCGCAGCTCCGAGCCCATGGGGCCGGTCTCGCTGTCGCTGTCTCCGGACCTGATGACCAATCCGAAGATGGCCGAACGGCTGAAATGGGAACTCGACCGGTTCGAGATCGCCCCCGGCCGGATCCGGCTGGTGCTGCAGCAGGCGCTCTCGTCACAGCTCGACGAAGAGGTTATCGGCCACAACCTTGCGGCCCTCAACCGCCTCGGCTGCCAGATCGAACTCGCCGGCTTCGGTGCCGGGCCGGCCTCCGTCCTCTCGATTCGCCGCGCCGGCGCACGCCGGATCCGCGTGCACCGTTCCTTCGTGACCCATGTCGATCGCGATCCGGAACAACAGCGCCTCGTCGCCGCGATTATCTCCTTCGCCGATGGACTCGGCCTCGAAACGATTGCCGAAGGCGTGGCGACGATCGGCGAGCATGCGATGCTGGCGCAGCTCGGCTGCGGTCATGTCCAGGGTCGGGCGATCGCATCGCCGATGCCGCTCGAGGAAACCCTGCCCTGGATTGCGCGCCATCGCGCCAAGCTCGCGGAAACGCCCCAGATCACGCGCCGCGGCGCGTGATCCGCCGCAACCGCGGAAACCTCCCCGATCGCGGCATTTCCGCAGGTGAGACCTGCGATACCGGCCGTTTTCGGGAAAACCGCTTGACCTTTGTCGGCCCCTTCTGTTGAACCGGGCCGAACCCGGATGGCAGGCGGATTGCACCCAATGGACAACCAGAACAGGAACCTCATCCTCGCGACCGTGCTTTCGGCACTCGTGATCTTCGCATGGACCTATCTGTTCCCGCCACAGCCGCCGGCGCCGGTCGAGGACACGACGACGGCGACCCAGACCGCGGCGAGCGATCAGGCGGCCTCGCCCACGCTTACCACCCCCGCGACGACCGAAACCATCGCTCCGGTGGCCGCAGCGACCGATGCCGTCGCCGATGCGCCGCGGATCAAGATCGACACCCCGGCGCTCACCGGCTCGATCTCGCTCGCGGGCGGCCGCTTCGACGACCTCTCGCTGAAGAACTACAAGGAAACGCTCGCCGCGGATTCGCCGCTCGTGCGCCTGCTCGCCCCGATCGGCGGCACCGATCTCGAGGCCGCGAAACCCTATTACGCGGTCTATGGCTGGTCGCCTGCCGGCGGGCTCGACCCGGCGCTCGTTCCCGGGCCGAAGACGATCTGGACCGCCCCCGCGGACGCCGTCCTCACCCCCGCGACCCCGGTCACCCTGACCTGGGACAATGGCGCCGGGCTGCGCTTCGCCCGCACCATCGCGGTCGATGACGACTACATGTTCACGATCACCCAGAGCGTCGAGAACACCGGCACCACCCCGGTGCGCCTTGCCCCCTATGGCATCATCGCGCGCCACGGCATCCCGGAAAGCCGCCGCGTCTATGTGCTGCACGAGGGTGCGGTGCGGATGACCGACGGCAAGCTCGAGGAGATCAAATACAAGGATCTCACCAAGCTGAAGACCATCGAGGGCGAAGGTCAGGCCGAGATCCTCAACGCCACCCAGAACGACTGGACCGGCTTCACCGACAAATACTGGATGACGACGCTGATCCCCGCCGACGGCGTCTCCACCTCGGTCGTGAAATACACCGCCTCCGCCGATCTCTATCAGGCCGAGACCCGCCTGCCCGTGGTCGAGGTCGCGCCGGGGATGTCCTCCTCGACGCAGAGCCGTCTGTTTGCCGGCGCGAAGGAATGGGGCGCGATCGCGCATTATCAGAACGATCCGGGCTGGCTCGACGGGCTGCTCGGCGCGAAGGTCGACCCCACCCGCCCGCAGGTCACCCGTTTCATCGATTCGATCGACTGGGGCTGGTATTTCTTCCTGACCAAGCCGATGTTCCGCCTGCTGCACTTCCTGCACGGCGCGATCGGCAACATGGGCTGGGCGATCATCGCGCTGACCTTCATCATCAAGGCGCTGGTCTTCCCGCTCGCCCGCACCTCCTACGTCTCGATGGCGAAGATGAAGGAGCTGCAGCCCGAGATGGAGGCGCTGAAGGAGCGCACCAAGGGCGACACCGCCGCGATGCAGAAGGAAATGATGGGCCTCTACAAGCGCGAGAAGGTCAACCCCGCCGCGGGCTGCCTCCCCGTGCTCCTGCAGATCCCGATCTTCTTCTCGCTCTACAAGGTGATCTACGTCACCATCGAGCTTTACCACGCGCCCTTCCTCGGCTGGATCCGCGACCTCTCGGCCCCCGATCCGTCCTCGATCCTGAACCTCTTCGGCCTGCTGCCGGTGGCGACGCCGGAACCCGGCTCGATGTTCTTCATGTTCTCGCTCGGCGTGCTGCCGATCCTGCTCGGCATCTCGATGTGGTTCCAGCAAAAGCTGAACCCGGCGCCGACCGACGCGACGCAGGCGATGGTCTTCGCCTGGATGCCCTGGGTCTTCATGTTCATGCTGGGCAGCTTCGCCTCGGGCCTCGTGCTTTACTGGATCACCAACAACACGATCACCTTCCTGCAGCAGTACACGATCCTGACGATGCACGGAAAACGGCCTGACCTCTTCGGCAATATCAGGGCGAGCTTCAAGAAAAAGCCCGCCGTCGAGCCGCCGAAGAAATGACGGCGCAGCTCGCCCATATCTTCCGTCATCCGATCAAGTCGATCGGGCTCGAAGAGATCGCAGGCGCCTCCCTGGCAATGGGGGGCGCTCTGCCTTTCGACCGGGAATGGGCGGTACTGACCGAGATCTCCAAGATCGGCCGCACCGAGGAGGGCCTTGCCACCGCCTGGGGCAAGAAGGTGAATTTCGTGATCGGCCGCTCGGCCCCGGCGCTGATGCAGGTCACCGCGCGGGAAACCGCGCCCGGGCGCTGGCGCTTCGAGCACCCCGACGTCGCGCCGCTCGAGATTGCACCTGCCGCGGCGGAGGATCAGGCCCGTCTGATCGAGTGGTTGCGCCCGCTCTGGCCCGCCGAGGCCCCCGCCCCCACCGCGGTGGTGCGCGCCCCGGGCCAGCCGCTTTGCGACGAACCCTATGCCTGCCTCTCGCTGATCGGCGCGGCCTCGCTGGCCGATCTCGAGGCGCGCAGCGGCATGACGTTGTCGACCCGCCGCTTCCGCGCCAATCTCTGGGCCGAGGGCTGGGCGCCCTTCGCCGAATTCGAGCTGATCGGGCGCCGCCTGCGCATCGGCACAGCCGAATTCGAGGTGAAGGAGCGCGTCGGCCGCTGCCGCGCCACCGACGTGAACCCCGAGACCGGGGCGCGCGACATCGACATGCTCAAGACGCTCGAAGGCCTTTACGGCCACACCGATCTCGGCGTCTTCCTGACCGTCACCGAGCCGGGCGTGATCGCGCGCGGCGACCGGATCGAGGTGCTCTGATGGACATGAAATTCACCCTCGCCCCCGAACCCGACGACGCCTCGCGCGAAAAGGGGCGGCTGCTCTTCGCCGCGCCGGTCGAGTTCCTCAAGGGCGTGGTCGCGATGAACGGCATGCCGCCGGCCGACCGGCTCGAAGTCTGTTTCGCGGGCCGCTCGAACGTCGGAAAATCGAGCCTGATCAACGCCTTGACCAATCGCAAGAACCTCGCGCGCGCCTCGAACACCCCGGGCCGCACGCAGGAGATCAACTTCTTCACCACCACCGACGGCCCCTATCTCGTCGACCTGCCCGGCTATGGCTATGCCGAGGCGCCGGTGCCGGTGGTGCGAAAATGGCAGGAACTGCTGAAGGCCTATCTGTCCGGTCGCGTGAACCTGCGCCGCGTCTTCGTGCTGATCGACGCGCGCCACGGGGTGAAGGCGGTGGACGAGGAGATCCTGAAACTCCTCGACCGCTCCGCCGTGACCTTCCAGGCGGTGCTGACCAAGGCCGACAAGATCTCGAAGACCGAGCGCGAGAAGGTCATCGCGCAGGTGATGGCCGCGCTTGCCAAGCACCCCGCGTCGCATCCCGAACTCGTCGTCACCTCGTCCGAAAAGGGCGAGGGCGTCGAGATCCTGCGCACGATCATCGCCACGCTGGAGTGACCCGCCGCCCCCGGCAGGGATGACGCGGGGCGGCTTGCCGCCCCGCTTTGGTCAATGCCCGAGGATCTGGCTCAGGAACTGCTTCGTCCGCTCCGACTGCGGGTTGTGGAAGAAGTCATGCGGGTTGTTCTGTTCGACGATCTGCCCGTCGGCCATGAAGATCACCCGGTTCGCCACCGCCTGCGCAAAGCCCATCTCGTGGGTCACGCAAAGCATGGTCATCCCCTCCTCGGCGAGCTGGATCATCGTGTCGAGCACTTCCTTGATCATCTCGGGGTCGAGCGCCGAGGTCGGCTCGTCGAAGAGCATGATCCGCGGCTTCATGCAGAGCGAGCGGGCGATCGCCACGCGCTGCTGCTGCCCGCCCGAAAGCTGGCCGGGGTATTTGTGCGCCTGATCCGGGATCTTCACCTTCTCGAGGAAATACATCGCCGTTTCAATGGCTTCCTTCTTCGGCACCTTGCGCACCCAGATCGGTGCGAGGGTGCAGTTCTCGAGGATCGTCAGATGCGGGAAGAGGTTGAAGTGCTGGAACACCATGCCCACTTCCGAGCGCACCTTGTCGATGTTCTTCAGATCCGAGGTCAGCTCGATCCCGTCGACGATGATCTTGCCCGACTGGTGTTCCTCCAGCCGGTTGATGCAGCGGATCATCGTCGATTTGCCCGAGCCCGAAGGCCCCGCGATGACGATCCGCTCGCCACGCTGCACGGTCAGGTTGATGTCGCGCAGCACGTGGAACTGCCCGTACCACTTGTTCATGCTCTCGATCTGGATCGCGACCTCGTCCGAGACCATCATCTGGCTGCGATCGACGGTGCGTTCGATTTGCTCCGACATGGTTCAGGCTCCTTAACGGTGGTCACGCTTCAGCTTGCGCTCGAGATACATCGCGTAGCGGGACATGCTGAAGTTGAGGATGAAGAAGATCGCCCCGACGAAGATGAAGTGCTCCCAATAGGTGCCCTTCCAGGCGATGTCGGCGCGGATCGAATCGGGGATGGATTTGAGCGGATCGTAGAGCCCGACGAAGGTGACGAGCGTCGTGTCCTTGAACATGCCGATGAAGGTCGAGACGATGCCGGGGATCGAGATCTTCAGCGCCTGCGGCAGGATGATCAGCCGCTGCGCCTTCCAGTAGTCGAGCCCGAGCGCATCGGCCGCCTCGTATTGCCCGCGCGGCAGCGCCGCGAGACCGCCGCGGATCACCTCGGCGATATAGGCGGCGGAGAACATCGTCACCAGGATCATCACCCGCAGGATGATGTCGAAGTTGGTGCCCGGCGGCAGGAAGTAGTTGAGCAGCAGCGAGGCGACGAACAACAGCGAGATCAGCGGCACGCCGCGGATGAACTCGATGAACATGATCGAGAAGCTCTTGATCAGGAACATGTCCGACTGCCGGCCAAGCGCCAGGATGATGCCGAGCGGCAGCGACATCGCGATGCCGCCGGCGCCGAGCGTGATCGCCAGCAGGAAGCCGCCGAACTGGCGCGAGGCCACGGGTTCGAGCGCGATCGGCAGCACCTGCGAGAGCAGATCGTCGATCGGCCCGGTCGCGAAGAGCCAGAACAGCACCGCGACCACGACACCGGCACCGACGCCGAGCGGCACGCCCCAGGGGGCGAGCGCCTTGAGCACGGCGAAGGCGATGCCGAAGCCCACCCCGATCATCACCACCGGCCAGAGCGAGCCGCCCCAGAGCAGCCAGATCGCGACCAGCGGGAAGATCATCGAAAACAGGAGCATCTGGCGCGGCAGCACCGGGAAGAGGATCGGCGCCACCGCGACGAACATCAGCACGAAGGTCAGCACCGGGCGCCAGAACAGCTCCGGCGGGTAGAAGCCGAAGATGAACTGCGTCCAGCGATCGCGGATCACCGCCCAGCAGGCGCCGGTCGCACCCTCGCCGTAGCGCTCGGTGATGATCGTGCGGCACTCCGGCAGGCTTTGCGCGTTCCAGACCCCGTGCGAAAGCCAGGGGTAGAAATGCGACACCAGGAAATAGACGATGAAGGCGCCGGCGAGGGTGAGCAGCGTGTTGAGCCAGCTCGAGAACAGGTTCTCGCGCAGCCATTTCACGCCGCCGGTCTGCGCCGTGGGCGGCGGCTCCTGCGGCAGCATCTGCTCGCGGACATAGGGGCGTTGGGTCGAAGCGGTCATCTCAGCGCTCCTTCAGCTTCACGGAGGCGTTGAACATGTTCATCAGCCCCGAAATCGTCAGCGAAATGCCGAGATAGATCAGCATCATGAGGAGGATCGCCTCGAGCTCGCGCCCGGTCTGGTTCAGCGTGATGCCGCCGAGCGTGCCGCGCAGGTCCATATAGCCCACCGCGATCGCGAGCGAGGAGTTCTTCGTCAGGTTCAGATATTGCGAGATCAGCGGCGGCACGATCACCCGCAGCGCCTGCGGCAGGATCACGAGCGACATGATCCGCCCCGAGCGCAGGCCGAGCGCCGCGGCGGCCTCGGTCTGGCCCTTCGAGATCGCCATGATGCCGGCGCGCACGATCTCCGCGATAAAGGCCGCGGTATAGAGCGACAGCCCCGCCCAGAGCGCGACGAAGGCGTTCGTCACATTGGTGCCGCCGGTGAAGTTGAAGCCCTTCAGCGTCGGCTCGACCAGATGGAAGCCCAGCGCCACGAGCAGCACGACGAGCGGGCCGAAGAGGATCAGCAGGCTCTTCCACCAGGTCACCGGGCGGGTGCCCGTCTCGTTCTGGACCTTCGCGGCATGGGCGCGCAGCTTGCCGTTCACCCAGATCGAGGCGATCAGCACCACGGCGATCGCGAGGAAATTGAGCGAGATCGGCGCCAGCGGCGTGTCGACCACGCCAAGCGAGCGGTCGAATTGCGCGGCGGGGATCGCGGTATAGCGGTTGGTGAAGGCGACCGAATCGAACAGGATCATCTGCGCATTCGATTCACCCGTGGTCGCGTTGACCTTATAGGCGTTCGGCGAGGGGGTGATCTCGGTCAGCACCGCCATCGCGACGAGGATCCAGAGCAGCACCGGAATGTTGCGGAATGTCTCGACATAGACGGTCATCAGCCGCGCGACGAGCCAGTTGTTCGAAAGCCTCAGCACGCCGACGAAAACGCCGATCACCGTGGCGGCGGCACAGCCCAGGATCGAGACCCAGAGCGTGTTCAGAAGCCCCACGAGCATCGCCCGCGCATGGGTGCTGTCGTTCGAATAGGGGATCAGGTGCTGCGCGATGTCATAGCCCGAGCGATTGCCCAGAAAGCCGAAGTTGAAATCCTTGCCCAGCGCATTGAGGTTCTGGATCGTGTTGTCGACGAGCCAGGCGAAGCCCGCCACCACCAGGATCAGCGTGACGAACTGGATCGTCAGCGAGCGGTATCGGGTGTCGTAAATAAGCTGGCTGAGCCGAAAGCCTCGGCCCGGCGCGTCAGAGGCGCTTGTCATTCGTTTTCCCCTGTCCCCATGCCTGTCCGGGCTTTGCGCCCTGTTTGCGGGAATGTCCCGGCACGGGTTACGTTGAAGCGAGAGGGGCGCGCAGTTCGCGCGCCCCTTCGAAGATCAGATCAGCGGAACGGCGGGGTGTAGAGCAGGCCGCCCTGCTTCCACTGCGCGTTCAGGCCGCGGGCAAGCCCGATCGGGGTCGATTCGCCGATCGTCGCGGCGAAGATCTCGCCGTAGTTGCCGCCGGCCTTGATCGCGTTCACGGCCCAGTCGTTGTCGAGGCCGATCATCTTGCCGAGGTCACCCTCGACGCCGAGGATGCGGTTGATCTCCGGGTTGTCGGTGCCCTTGGCCAGCTCGTCGATATTGGCCGAGGTGATGCCGTATTCTTCCGCGGCGATCAGCGCGTTGAGCGTCCAGCGGGCGATGTCGGCCCATTGGTCGTCGCCCTGGCGCACGGCCGGCCCGAGCGGTTCCTTCGAGATGATTTCCGGAAGGATGATGTGGTTTTCCGGATCGGCGAAGGCGGCGCGGGTCGCGGCGAGGCCCGAGGCGTCGGTGGTGTAGGCGTCACAGGCGCCGGCCAGATACTGCTGCTCGCCTTCCGCGTTCGAATCGATCGCGATCGGCTGATAGGTCATGTTGTTGGCCTTGAAGTAGTCGGCCAGGTTCAGCTCGGTCGTGGTGCCGGTCTGGATGCAGATCGAGGCGCCATCGAGTTCCTTCGCCGAGGTGATGCCGCTGTCCTTGCGCACCATGAAGCCCTGGCCGTCGTAGTAGTTCACGCCGACGAAATCGAGCTTCAGGTCGGTGTCGCGCGAGAAGGTCCAGGTGGTGTTGCGCGACAGGATGTCGACCTCGCCCGAGGCGAGCGCGGTGAAGCGGGTCTGGCCGGTGGTCGGAACGTATTTCACCTTCGAGGCATCGCCGAGCACGGCGCCGGCGACGGCCTTGCAGATCGCGACGTCGAAGCCCGACCAGTTGCCGTTCGCGTCGGGCGCGGCAAAGCCGACGAGCCCGGTGTTCACACCGCAGTTCAGCACGCCGCGCGCCTTGACGTCCTCGAGCGTCGTCGCGCCGGCGACGGAAGCGAGGGCACCCGCCGCGACCAGCGTGCCGATGAATACGGATTTCTTCATGTTTACCTCTTCCTGAGTTGCCGCGCGTTCGGAGCGCGGTTGGATGCCCGTGTCGGGTCTGGATCGTCGTTGGGGGAAGATCCCCAGTGCCGCAAGTGTGATCGAAAGGTCAAATAAAGGTCAAGGCCAGTCCGCGCCTTTTTGCCCGGCGATTGCCCTCGCCTTGGGCAATTGCCCGCGGCGTGCCCATTGACGCCGCGGGAGTTGCGTCAATTTGCATCAGTCGCGGCGGGGTGGCGCAGCGCCCAGAATCGCTCCGCGGCCAGAAGCGCCTCTTTCTTGAGCAGGGCCTGCTCGCGCGCTTCCTCGTCATCGCCCCATTGCGCGATCTGCCATTCCTCGTCGATGCGCGAGAGATCCCAGGCCTCGGCCGCGCCAAGCCGCCCCTGCACCACCGCAAGGCCAAGCACGAGCGAGCCGGTGATGCCGACGAGATCATGCAGCGCGGCGAGCTCCCATTCGTCGAGCGCGGCGACCTGCGCGGCAAGCGCCGCGATCGCCTCGGCGGGCTGCGCGACGGGCAGAATGCCCTGCGTCACCGCAAGCCGCGCGCCATGGGTCGCATGCGCCCAGTCGAGGAGCGCGTCCCATCCCTCCGCCTGCAGCGCGATCAGCGCCTCGGGCGCCTCGGCGCGGTAGCACAGCAGATCGGTCTCGCCATAGGCGGCGATCAGGGCGGCGACCTCGGAAAGCTGGGTGCGCACCTTGTCGATCGACGAATTCGCCGCGCGCGTCACCGGCATCGAGGCGGGGTCGACCTTGCCCTCCTGCGCGTCCCATTCCGCCGCGATCGCCTCCGCCATCGCGCGCGTCGGCACCACGAGCGGCGCCTTCGCCGGCGTCTTCACCGCGCGCCCGTCGAGATGCACGGCGAAACCGCCCTCGACCTCGTTCACCCCGGCTTCCTTCCAGAAGCGCTTCACTTCCCAGGCGCACATGCCTCTTCCCCCAGCAATTCCCCGATCGCCGCCTCGAGCGCGGCGAAATCCGCAACGATCCGGTCGGCGCCGGCCTCGACCAGCTCCTCGACCGGGTGATAGCCCCAGCCCACCCCGATCGTCGCCAGCCCCGCGGCACGGCCCATCTCGATGTCATAGGTGGTGTCGCCGATCATCACCGCATCGCGCGCCTCGACCCCGCCCTCGGCCAGCGCGGTGAACAGCATCGAGGGATGCGGTTTCGAAGGGTGATCGTCGGCGACCTGCCGGGTGATGAAATAGCCCGAAAGCCCGTGATGCTCGATCAGCGCGTCGAGGCCTCGGCGCGATTTCCCCGTCGCCACGCCGAGGAGCAGATCCTCGCGCCCGGCAAGCCGGTCGAGACAATCCCGCGCGCCCGCGAAAAGCGGCGCCGGCTCGGCGATCCGCCGGGTCTTGTAGCTGTCCTTGTAGAATTCGACGATCCGCGCCTGCGTCGCGGCGCTTTCCTGCGGCACGAGCTGCGCCACCGCCTCGGGCAGCGAGAGGCCGACGATCGAGAGGATCGCCGAGCGCGGCGGCACCGGCAGGCCCAGCTGCGCAAAGCCCCAGTCCATCGCGGCGCAGATCTGGTGCTGGCTGTCGCTCAGCGTGCCGTCGACGTCGAAGATGACGAGCTTCATTCCTCCTCCGCGAACGGGTCTTCGGGCGCGTCGCCCTCGTTCCAGCCAACCGTCTTCCAGGTCCGCTTCATGTGCTCGGGCAAGGGCGCGGTGACGGTGATCCGCTTCTTCGTGATCGGATGGTCGAAGCTGATCGTACGCGCATGCAGATGCAGCTTGCGCGAGATCTCGCCGCCCAGCTGCGCGCCCCAGCCGTCGCCGAGGTTCTCCTGCCCCGAGCCGCCATATTTGCCGTCGCCGATGATCGGATGGCCGATCTCGGCCATATGCGCGCGCAGCTGATGCGTACGCCCGGTGATCGGCACGAGCCCGACCCAGGCGCAGCGCGTGCCAAGCGCGTCGATCACCGCGTAATCGGTGGTCGCGCGTTTCGCGTCGGGGGTGGCGGCGATCTTCGCGGGATGGATGCAGATCATCTTCTCGCCCTCGCCGCCGCGGCCGTGGCCCGGCGCCTTCACGAGGCCATAGCGGATCGTGCCCATCTTCGGGTTCGGCAGGCCGGCGACCGCCGCCCAGTAGATCTTGCGCGTGGTCTTGAGCCGGAACGCCTCCGACAGGGCCCGCGCGATCCGGTCGGTGCGCGCGATCAGCAGCACGCCCGAAGTGTCCTTGTCGAGCCGGTGCACCATCTTCGGCCGGTCCTTGTAGCCGAATTTCAGCGCGTCGAGGAGGCCGTCGACATGGCGATCCCCCTGCCCCGACCCGCCCTGCGAGGGCAGCCCCGGCGGCTTGTTCAGCGCGATGATATGCTCGTCCTTCCAGAGCACACAGCGCTGGATCATCTCGGCATCGGAGGCCGGGATCTCGCGCCCCTCGCGGCGCGCATCCGAGCGGCGCTCGGGCGCGGTGCCCTCGGCCCCGGCCGCGGGCAAGGGCGGCACCCGCACCTCCATCCCCGGCGCGATGCGGGAATTCGCCTTCACCCGGGCGCCATCGACGCGGCATTGCCCGGTGCGGCACATCTTCTCGACCGCCCCCTGCGTCAGCTGCGGAAAGCGTTTCTTCAGCCAGCGGTCGAGACGGCTTTCGCCCTCCGCCTCGCTGACGGTGATCATTTGAACCGAACTCATGCCAGCACCCAGCGCATCAGATGCACCCCGAAAATGAGGCCCGAGAGCGCCGCGAGAACCGAGGCGGCGACGTAAAAGGCCGCATGGCCCATGTCACCGCGTTCGATCAGCGTCCAGGTCTCGAGCGAGAAGGAGGAAAAGGTCGTGAAGCCACCGAGCACCCCGGTCGCGAGCAGCGCGTTCCAATGCGTCAGCTCCTTTTGCCCGAGGAAGGTGACGAGCGCCCCCATCAGGAAGGAGCCGACGATATTGACGAAGATCACGCCAAGCGGGATCGGCTGCGGGCCAAGGAGGCGCAGGATCGCGATGCCCGACAGATAGCGCCCCGAGGCGCCGATCGCGCCGCCAAGCGCGACTTGCAGCAGGTTCATCAACATCTCACTCTCCAGCCCATTCCGAAGCCCCCGCTCAAAGCGCCCCGGCGCGCAAAAGTCAACCGCCGCGCTTGTCGCGCAGCTTCGCGAACCACTCGACCCGCTTTTTCAGCTCGCGCTCGAAGCCGCGTTCGACCGGGGCGTAAAGCACCGGGCGCTTCATCGTCTCGGGGAAATAGTTCTGCCCCGAGAAGCCGTCCTCGGCGTCGTGGTCATATTGATAGCCCGCGCCGAAACCCTGCTCCTCCATCAGCCGCGTCGGCGCGTTGAGGATATGCCGCGGCGGCGGCTCCGAGCCCGAACGCCGCGCTGCCTCCCGCGCGGCCTTGTAGGCGACATAGCCCGCATTCGATTTCGGCGCGAGCGCGAGATAGATCACCGCCTGCGCCAAGGCGAGCTCCCCTTCGGGAGAACCGAGGCGTTCGTAGGTTTCCCAGGCATGCAGGCAATGGGTCTGCGCCTGCGGATCGGCGAGACCGATATCCTCGACCGCCATCCGCACGAAGCGCCGCGCCAGATAACGCGGATCCTCGCCGCCCTCGAGCATGCGCGCATACCAGTAGAGCGCGGCATCGGGGTCGGAGCCGCGCACCGATTTGTGCAGCGCCGAGATCAGGTTGTAATGCTCGTCCCCCGACTTGTCGTATTTCGCCGCGCGTCGCATCAGCCGGCTCGACAGCTGCGCGGTGTCGAGCGGCGCGCTGACCTTCCAGGCCATCACCTGCTCGATCAGGTTGAGCGCGGCGCGCCCGTCGCCATCGGCCATCTCGAGCAGCGCCTCGCGCGCGGGGGCCTTGAGCGGCAGCGCACGGCCCAGAACCTGCTCGGCCCGCTGCGCGAGCCGTTCGAGATCGGCGAGCGAGAGCCGCTCGAGGATGATGACCTGCGCGCGGGACAGCACGGCGGCATTCAGCTCGAAGCTCGGGTTTTCGGTGGTGGCGCCAACGAGGAGGATCGTGCCGTCCTCCATCCAGGGCAGGAAACTGTCCTGCTGCGCCTTGTTGAAACGGTGGATCTCGTCGACGAAAAGCAGCGTGCCCTTGCCCTGGGTGAAGCGCAGCCGCGCCGCCTCGAAGACCTTGCGCAGCTCCGGCACGCCGGTGAAGATCGCCGAGATCTGGACGAAGGCGCGATCGGTCTCATGCGCGAGCAGCCGCGCGATCGTGGTCTTGCCCACGCCCGGCGGCCCCCAGAAGATCACCGAGCCGAGCGACCCGGCCGCCAGCATCGCGCCGAGCGGCCCCTCGGGGCCAAGCACATGCGTCTGCCCGATCACCTCGGAAAGGTGCTGCGGGCGGATCCTGTCCGCGAGCGGCCGGGGCGCCTCGGGCGCCGCGGCCTGCGGCTGAGCGTCAAAGAGATCGGGCATGATGGCTCACATTATCGCCCCCTTCGCGGCTGCGAAAGGGGCGAGGGCACGGGCCCGAAGGCCCGCGCCATGGCCGGTCTGACCTCCCGGCCCCGCCATCAGTGCATCTTGCCCGCGAGGTCGATCGAGACGCATTGATAGTCGCCGTCGTCGATGAACATCGGGCGCCCGATCGCCTCGGCGGCCAGGCCGCAGCGGCCGTACCAGCGCGGCCAGTTCGCCGCGGTGAGCGCGATCAGCTTCGTCGCCCCCAGTTCGCGCGCCGCGCTCACCATCGATTCGGCGAGGCGGAAATGTACGCGCCGGCGCAGGCTCTGCGGGATGTCATGCGAAACGAAGACGCGGGTGCTCTCCCAGATCTGCGGCGAAACCGGCGCCTCGCCGTAAAGCAGGTCGGACGGGATCGAGCCGCCGAGCAGCCCTTTCTGCGCGTCGCGGATCATGTAGGAATAGATGCCGCAGCGCGCCGTGGTCGGCGTCAGGCGCATCCCCGCAAGAACGTGGCCGAAGTCGTGGATAGCGATCCAGCGGCTTTGCGGCGTGTCATACTGGTCGAACTCCATGCCCATCTCCTCGGGCAGGTCCCAGTTCTTCTGAACGATGAAGCTTTGCCGTCTGGCGCGAAAAAGGTTTGCGAAAAGCTCGCCATAGTTGTGCATGTTGGCAAAGGAAAGTGTAGTGGTCTGCATGGTCTTTCTCCGGGTTGGCAGCTATGCCCGGGGCGGACCGATGCGGGGAGACCTAAAGCAGCCGGTACTCCTTCGCTCTCTGGATTGCTTCGGCAGTGGTTCGCGCCATCAGGCGCTCCCGTGCCGCAAGAAGACGCGCCTTGAACGCACTTTGCGTAATCCCCAGTTTCGCAGCGGCAGCGGCATGTCGGTCCCCCGCAGCGATGCACCGCAGGGCCTCGATCTGAGCCTTCGTCAGGCTCTCCGGCGGCTGCGTGATCTCGTGCAGACGCCGGATCTGGTGCGAGATCGCGTCAATCTCGTCGTCGGTGAATTCCCTGGCACGCGAGGTGAAGCTCGCGATCGTGCGCGAGCTGATCGGGCCGCAGGAAACCGTGATACCGTAGTTGAGCCCGTAGCGTTTCGCCTCGTCGAGGATGCGGAACGGGTCGGGCAGGGTGAAATCGCTCCAGCGCGCCGCACCCTCGGCCGAGAACCCCCAGGCGATCGTCGGATCGCGCAGGGCATAGGCCTCGCGGGTGTAGTGGTCGGTCCAGGCCTCGGGATAGGTCTGGAACTGCATGATCGGGGCGGCGAATCGGATATGCAGGCCGATGAAGTAACCGTCCGGGGCGAGACGGTTCAGCTCACGAAGGCACTTGTTGATTTCGGCGTGAATGGACATGTCTTTTTAGACAGGTGCGCGCAGAAATAATCAACTATGAATTGTATCCCGGGCCGCAACAGCGCGTTGCCGTAGCGGCAGTCAAATGGCTTTCCCCAAAAGAAAAATCCCGCCCAAGGGCGGGATTTCCGGCACTCCCGAGGGGGTGCGCTTATTCTTCGACGGCTTCTTCCGCGGCGAGGCGGGCCTTGTCGGCGGCGCCCTTGGCCGAGGTGTCGCGCTCGACGAATTCGATGATCGCCATCGGCGCCATGTCGCCATAGCGGAAGCCGGCCTTCAGCACGCGGACATAGCCGCCCTGACGGTCCTTGTAGCGCGGGCCGAGCACGTCGAACAGCTTCGCGACGTCCTTGTCTTCCTTGAGCATGGCAGCGGCCTGACGGCGCGCATGCAGATCACCGCGCTTCGCGAGGGTGATCAGCTTTTCCACCACCGGGCGGAGTTCCTTCGCCTTCGGCAGGGTGGTCTTGATCTGTTCGTGTTCGATGAGCGAACCGGCCATGTTCGCGAACAGCGCCTTGCGGTGTTCGTGGGTGCGGTTCAGGCGGCGATAGCCACGAGCGTGACGCATGATGTTTCTCCAATCTTCGCGTTTTGCTTTGTGTTGCGCCCCGTGCGTTGCGAGGTGCGTCGTTGGGGCATTTGCCCAAGGTTCCCGGCCCTTGCCGGCATTTCTGGGGGGCGTTTAGGCCACGCCCCCCGGATCTGTCAATCAGAACTGATCTTCGAAGCGCTTCGCGAGATCTTCGATGTTCTCCGGCGGCCAATCCTCGACTTCCATGCCGAGGTGCAGCCCCATCGAGGAGAGCACTTCCTTGATCTCGTTGAGCGACTTGCGGCCGAAGTTCGGGGTGCGGAGCATCTCGGCTTCGGTCTTCTGGATCAGATCGCCGATATAGACGATGTTGTCGTTCTTCAGGCAGTTCGCCGAACGGACCGACAGTTCCAGCTCGTCCACCTTCTTGAGGAGGAGCGGGTTGAACTCGAGCCCGTCTTCCGCGTCCTGCTTCGAAGCCGATTCGGGCTCTTCGAAGTTGACGAAGATGCTCAGCTGGTCCTGCAGGATGCGCGCGGCATAGGCCACGGCGTCCTCGGGGGTCAGCGAGCCGTCGGTTTCGATCTTCATCGTCAGCTTGTCGTAGTCGAGCACCTGGCCCTCGCGGGTCGGGGTGACTTCGTAGGCGACCTTCTTCACCGGAGAATAGATCGCGTCGATCGCGATCAGGCCGATCGGCGCATCTTCCGGCTTGTTCTTGTCGGCGGCGACGTAGCCCTTGCCGGTGTTCACGGTCAGCTCCATGAACAGATCGGCGCCATCGTCGAGATGGCAGATCACGTGATCCTTGTTCAGCACCTCGATGCCGGCCGATTCCGAGATGTCACCACCGGTGACGACGCCCGGGCCCTTGGCCGAGATCGACAGGCGCTTCGGCCCCTCGACGTCCATCTTGAGCGAGATGCCCTTGAGGTTGAGGATGATGTCGGTGACATCTTCCCGCACGCCCGCGACCGAGGAGAACTCGTGCAGAACGTTGTCGATCTGCACCGAGGTGATCGCGGCGCCCTGCAGCGACGACATCAGCACACGGCGCAGCGCATTGCCGAGGGTCAGACCGAAGCCGCGCTCGAGCGGTTCGGCGATCACCGTGGCCTGACGCTGCGGGTCGTTGCCGGCCTTGACGTCAAGCTGAGTCGGCTTGATCAGTTCGGCCCAATTCTTGTGGATCATGCGTTCTGCCTCCATACCTGTTCCGGTCCCATGTCCGAAGTCCGGAACGCCCGAGGAAAAAAACGAAAGCGACCGGGCCGCGCAGGGAGACCCCCACACGGCCCGATCGTGAAAGATGCGATCAGACGCGGCGACGCTTGGGCGGGCGGCAGCCGTTGTGCGCGATCGGGGTCACATCACGGATCGAGGTGATGTTGAGACCGACGGCGGCCAGCGCGCGCAGCGCCGACTCACGGCCCGAACCGGGGCCCTGCACTTCGACGTCGACGGTCTTGAGGCCGTGCTCCTGCGCCTTTTTGGCGGCGTCTTCGGCGGCCATCTGGGCGGCGTAGGGGGTCGACTTACGCGACCCCTTGAAGCCCATGGTGCCCGAGGACGACCACGAAATGGCGTTGCCCTGAACGTCCGAGATCAGGATCTTGGTGTTGTTGAACGAGGAGTTCACATGAACCACGCCGGCGGCGATGTTCTTGCGTTCCTTGCGCTTGACGCGGGTCTTGTCGCGAGCCATCTCTGAACCCTCCCCTTACTTCTTCTTGCCGGCGATCGGCTTGGCCGGGCCCTTGCGGGTACGGGCGTTGGTGTGGGTGCGCTGACCGCGAACCGGCAGGTTCTTGCGGTGACGCAGGCCGCGGTAGCAGCCGAGGTCCATCAGACGCTTGATGTTCATCGAGACTTCACGGCGCAGGTCGCCCTCGACGGTGAAGTTGGCGTCGATGTATTCGCGGATCGCGAGCACTTCGGCGTCCGACAGTTCGTTCACGCGACGGGTCGCGTCGATGCCGACGGCTTCGACGATCTGGTTCGCGAACATCGGGCCGATGCCGTGGATATAGGTGAGAGCGATCGGGACGCGTTTCCCGGTCGGAATATTGACGCCAGCAATACGTGCCAAGGCGGTATCCTTTTCGTTGCGGTTCCGTAGCGCCAGAACCTTTTTTCACAACTGCCCGGGCCGCGGCACGGGCGCTTCGTTCGCGCAGCCCCGGAAACCCGGGACTCGGGCGATTCTCTTGCGAGACGCCGTGACCTAGAGGGATTTCCCCTCCGGGTCAAGCGGCTTCTCGGGTCACTTGTCGTCGAGGATCTGCGCGATCGCGCCGGCCACCTCGTCGATCGGCGCGAGGCCGTCGACGGTGCACAGCTCGCCCGCGTGGTAGTAATAGCCGATCAGCGGCGAGGTGCTCTTGTAATAGGCGCGCAGCCGGTCGGCGAAAACCTCCGGATTGTCGTCGGCACGTACCGGCTGACCGGCGGCCCGGGCCTGTTCGGCACGGCCGACGATCCGCGCGATCAGCGCCTCGTCATCGACCACGAGCTGGATCACCGCATCGAGCTTCTGCCCCATCTTCGCAAGCAGCGCGCCAAGCGCGTCGGCCTGCGCGAGCGTGCGCGGGAAGCCGTCGAAGATGAAGCCGTTGCCGCCGCCGGCCTTCAGCTTTTCCTCGATCAGGCCGATGACGATCTCGTCGGTGACGAGCTGGCCACGGTCCATCACTTCGGCGACCTTCTTGCCCATTTCGGTGCCCGAGGTCTTGGCCTCGCGCAGCATGTCGCCGGTCGAAAGCTGCACCATGCCGCGCTCTTCCACGAGCTTTTGCGCCTGCGTGCCCTTGCCCGCGCCGGGCGGCCCCAGCAGAATGATGTTGGTCATCTCAATTCCCCCCGAGATCAGCGCCGCGACGGCGCTTTCTTTGCGCCCGACTTGCGCTTGCCGCGCAGCTGCGAACGCTCGATCAGCCCTTCGTATTGATGGGCCAGCAGATGCGATTGAACCTGGTTGATCGTGTCCATCGTGACCGAGACCACGATCAGCACCGAGGTGCCGCCGAAATAGAACGGGATCGAGAGCTGCGAGCGCAGGATCTCCGGCAGCAGGCAGACCGCGGCGAGATAGGCCGAACCGATCACCAGCACGCGGGCGACGACGTAGTCGAGGTAATCCTCGGTCTTCTTGCCCGGACGGATGCCGGGGATGAAGCCGCCCTGATTCTTCAGGTTGTCGGCGACCTCGTCCGATTTGAACGCCACGTTCGCGGTGTAGAAATAGGCGAAGAACACGATCATCGCCGTGAAGAAGGCGAGGTAGAGCGGCTGGCCCGGCCCGAAATAGGCGAGGATCGTCGACATCACCGGGCCCGACTGCGCGCCCGAGAAGGTCGAGATCGTGGTCGGCAGCAGCAGCAGCGAGGAGGCGAAGATCGCCGGGATCACGCCCGCCGGGTTGACCTTGATCGGCAGATGCGAGGAGCCGCCGTCATAGATCTTCATGCCCACCTGACGGCGGGGATACTGGATATGGATCTTGCGCAGCGCGCGTTCCATGAAGACGACGAAGGCGATGACCGCGATCACCATCACCATCACGCCGATGATGACGGCGGGCGAGATCGCACCGGTGCGGCCCTGCGCGAAGAAGCGCGCGAGCGCGGCGGGGATATTCGCCACGATGCCGACGAAGATGATGAGCGAGACGCCGTTGCCGATGCCGCGCGCGGTGATCTGCTCACCCAGCCACATCAGGAACATCGTGCCGCCGACCAGCGTGACGACGACCGAGATCAGGAAGAACATGCCCGGCGTATGCGCGAGGTCGCCCTTCTCGAGCGAGACGGCAAGGCCCCAAGCCTGGAACGTCGCCAGACCCACGGTCGCATAGCGGGTGATCTGGTTGATCTTCTTGCGGCCCTGCTCGCCCTCTTTCTTCATCTGCTCGAGCGACGGCACGAGCGCGGTGAGCAGCTGCACGATGATCGAGGCGGAGATATAGGGCATGATGCCGAGCGCGAAGATACCCATGCGGCCCAATGCGCCGCCGGTGAACATCGAGAGCATCCCGCCGAGACCGGCCGAGGCGCCCTCCATGAAGTCGCGCAGCGCCGCGGCGTCGATGCCGGGCACGGGGATGTAGGTGCCGAGGCGATAGATGATCAGCAGCCCGATGGTGAAGAAGATGCGTGCCCGCAGCTCGGTCGCCTTGCCCAAGGCCTCCCAGCTGAGGTTCGCCGCCATTTGCTCTGCAGCAGAAGCCATATGCCCGTCTCTTTCATGCAAGACGCCGCCGAACCGTTCCCCGGTCGGCGGCGCCTGGAAAACTGTTGCCTATGTAAGCGGGCCAAGGCCCGCCGACAACCGCTTATTCCGCGGCGGGGGTGGCAACGGTCAGCGTGCCACCGGCCTTTTCGACGGCCTCGATCGCGGCCTTCGAAGCGCCGGTCACGTTGAGCGCGACCTTCGTGGTGATCTCACCCTTCGCCAGCACGCGGATGCCGTCGAGCTTGCGGCGCACGAGGCCCGAAGCGACCAGCGCGTCTTCGGTGATCTCGGCGGTGGCGTCGAGCTTGCCGAGGCCGATGAACTTCTCGATCAGGCCGAGGTTCACGACGGCGAAGTCGAGGCGGTTCGGCTTGGTGAAGCCGCGCTTCGGCAGACGCCGGTAGAGGGGCATCTGGCCGCCTTCGTAGCCGCCGATGGCGACGCCCGAACGCGATTTCTGGCCCTTGATACCACGACCGGCGGTCTTGCCCTTGCCCGAACCCGGGCCGCGCGCAACGCGTTTGGCTTTCTTGGCGGCACCCGCGTTGTCGCGGAGTTCATTGAGTTTCATGTCGCTTCTCCTTTGCCGGAAACCCCCTCACAAGCGACAGAAGGGAGCACACGGCGTTTCTTGTTGATTCTGTGACAGCATGCCACCGGGGGGGCGTATAGAGCGCAGCCCCCGACAAATCAAGCCGCGCGATCGCTGGCCCTTCCGGGATTTCTCCCCTAGGGTCGCGGGGTAACCCTGTGTCCCCGTTCCAGAGCATTGACATGAAACACGTTTTTCTCGCCCTCTCCGCCCTCGCCCTGCTTGGCGCCTGCGCCGATGGCGGCCCGGGCGACACCACCGCACCCTATAGCGCCCAGACCTACGCCGCCCCCGGATATGCCGGCACGACGACGGCGCCCGCCGCGGCACCGGTGATGGCCCAGGTCGCCGCCCCCGCAGCAGCCCCCGTTGCCCCTGTGGCGACGACCGTGCCCCCGGTCGCCGCCTCCTATCCCGCGGTGTCCGCCTCCGCGCTGCGCAGCATCACCGCATCGCGCTACGTCGGCTTCAGCCTCTGGGACACCGAGGGCGGCTTCGAAAAGCAGATCGCGCGCAAGGCGAACCGCGCCTGCGACAGCCGCCCCTATCGCGAGATCCAGCGCATCCCCGGCGAGCGCGTCACCTACCATCGCTCCGGCGCTTACACCACTTATCAGCACTACACGATCACCCTGCAGTGCCTCTGAGCCCGCAGCACGACGCCAAAGCAAAACGCCCCGGCCTTGCGACCGGGGCGTTTCTCATTTCACTCTCGAACCGGCTCAGCCGCGCTCTTCGATGATCTTCACAAGATGCGAGATCTTGTTGACCATGCCGCGAACCGAGGGGGTGTCCTCGAGCTCACGAATGCGGCGGACCTTGTTCAGGCCAAGACCCTTGAGGGTCGCGGTCTGGATCGCGGGGCGACGGGCGGCCGAGGCCACCTGCTGCACGACGATGGTTTTCTTCGTCATTGGTCAGTCTCCTCAGGCTTCGGCCGAAGCTTCGACTTCGGGCTTGGCGAGGATGTCCGCCACCTTCTTGCCGCGGCGAGCCGCAACATGACGGGGCGAGGCTTCCTTCTTGAGGCCGTCGATGGTGGCGCGGATCATGTTGTAGGGGTTCTGCGACCCCAGCGACTTCGCCACGACGTCCTGCACACCGAGCATCTCGAAGACGGCGCGCATCGGACCACCGGCGATGATCCCGGTGCCGGGAACGGCGGTACGCATCACCACCTTGCCGGCGCCGTGACGGCCCTCGACGTCGTGGTGCAGCGTGCGGCCATCGCGCAGCGGCACGCGAACCAGCGAACGCTTCGCCTGTTCGGTCGCCTTGCGGATCGCTTCCGGCACTTCCTTGGCCTTGCCCTTGCCGAAACCGACGCGACCGCGCTGGTCACCGACGACGACGAGCGCGGCGAAGCCGAAGCGCTTACCACCCTTCACGGTCTTCGACACACGGTTGATCGCAACGAGGCGATCGGCGAATTCCGGGGTCTCTTCGCGCTCTTCGCGACGGCCCCGACGGTTTTCCCGCTCTGCCATAAGGCATTCCTTTCGTGATGGCGTGGTGTCACGCCGTTGGTTCCAATCCTGGTGAGCGGCCCCCTCGCGCCGAAGCGCAGGGCCGCTCCCGGATCATCGGGGGGACGCGGACGCCCCCCGCAGGCTCAGAACTTCAGACCGCCTTCGCGGGCCGCGTCGGCAAGCGCCTTGATCTTCCCGTGGAACAGGAAGCCGCCACGGTCGAAGTAGCACTCTTCGATACCCGCAGCCTTGGCACGCTCGGCGATCGCCGCGCCGATCTTGGCAGCGGCTTCGACGTTGTTCTTGCCGACGACGCCGAGATCCTTCTCGAGGGTCGACGCCGAAGCAATGGTGACACCCTTCACGTCGTCGATCAGCTGGACGCTGATGTTCTTCGACGAGCGATGCACCGACAGACGGGCACGGCCATTGGCCATGGCCCGCAGTTTGTTCCGCACGCGCAGGCGGCGCTTGAGGAACAGGTCTCTCTTGTTGTTCGCCATTTTGCGCCTCCTTACTTCTTCTTGCCTTCTTTGCGGAAGACGAACTCACCCTTGTAGCGGATGCCCTTGCCCTTGTAGGGCTCGGGGCGACGCCACTCGCGGATGTTCGCAGCCACCTGACCAACGAGCTGCTGGTCGATGCCTTCCACAGTGATTTCGGTCGGTTTGGCGGAGGTGACAGTCACCCCTTCCGGAACCTCGAAGTTGACTTCGTGCGAGTAGCCGAGCGACAGCTTCAGGATCTTGCCCTGCATCGCGGCGCGGTAACCCACGCCCTGGATCTCGAGCTCTTTCTTGAAGCCGGTGGTCACGCCGACGCCGAGATTTTCGATCATCGAACGCGCCATGCCCCACTGCTGACGGGCACGTTTGGAGGTGCCGCGCGGCGTCACGGTGACGGTATCGCCGTCAATCGTGAGCGTCACGTCGTCGGTGGCGGTGAAGCTGCGGGTGCCTTTCGGCCCCTTCACTTCGATGGTCTGGCCGTCGAGCTTGGCGGTGGTGCCAGCCGGCAGATGGACCGGTTTCTTACCAATACGAGACATCGGGCCCTCCTTAGAACACGGTGCAGAGCACTTCACCGCCGACATTGGCAGTGCGTGCGGCCGCGTCCGTCATGACGCCCTTGGGCGTGGAGACGATCGAGATGCCGAGGCCCTGACGGACCGACGGGATCTCCTTGACCGAGGCGTAGACGCGGCGACCGGGGGTCGAAACGCGCTTGAGCTCACGGATGACGGGGGTGCCCTCGAAATACTTCAGCGAGATTTCGAGTTCCGGCAGGCCCTTGCCGCCTTCCACCTTCTCATAGCCACGGATGTAGCCTTCCGCCGCAAGCACGTCGAGCACCCAGGCGCGCAGTTTCGACGCGGGGGTACGGACGGTGGACTTGCCGCGCAGTTGCGCGTTGCGGATGCGGGTCAGCATATCGCCGATAGGATCGTTCACAGACATTCCCGGTCTCCCTTACCAGCTCGACTTCACCATGCCGGGGATCTGGCCGAACGAAGCCAGTTCACGCAGCATGATCCGCGAGAGTTTGAGCTTACGGTAGTAAGCGTGGGGACGACCGGTGAGCTGGCAACGATTGTGCAGACGCACGGCCGACGAGTTGCGGGGCAGTTCCGCCAGCTTCAGGGTCGCCTTGAAGCGATCTTCCATCGGCAGGGACTGGTCTTCGATGATCGCTTTGAGCGAGGCGCGCTTGTTCGCATATTGCTTCACAAGCTTGGCGCGCTTCACTTCGCGTTCAACCATGGATTTCTTCGCCATAAATTCTCTCCGCGATCAGCTGTTGAACGGCATGTTGAAATGCTTCAACAGCGCCTTCGCTTCCGCATCCACCTGGCTGGTGGTACAGATGATGATGTCCATGCCGAGCACCTCGTCGACCTTGTCGAAGTCGATTTCGGGGAACACGATGTGCTCTTTCAGGCCCATCGCGTAGTTGCCGCGGCCGTCGAACGCCGTGCCCTTCACGCCGCGGAAGTCGCGGACGCGCGGGAGCGCGATGTTGATCAGACGATCGAGGAATTCATACATGCGGTCGCCACGGAGGGTCACCTTGCAGCCCAGCGGCATCTCTTCACGGACGCGGAAGCCGGCGATCGACTTCTTGGCGTGGGTGATGACAGCCTTCTGACCGGCGATGAGCGTCAGCTCCTCGGCGGCTTGCTTGACCTTCTTGGTGTCCTTGACGGCTTCGCCGACGCCCATGTTCAGGACGATCTTGTCCAGACGCGGGATCTGCATGTCGTTCTTGAAGCCGAACTCTTCTTTCAGAGCGGGCCGGATCTGCGACGTGTAGAGCGTCTTGAGACGCGGCGTGTAGGTGGCTTGGTCGAGCATCAGATCGCCTCCCCGGTGGTCTTGGCGAAACGGACCTTGGCCTCGCCTTCCATGCGGAAGCCGACGCGGGTCGCCTTGCCGTTGGCATCGACGAGCGCGAGGTTCGACAGGTCGATCGGCATCGCCTTGGCGATGCGGCCGCCCTGCGTGGTCTGCGACTGGCGGGTGTGGCGGATCGCCATGTTCACGCCTTCGACCACGGCCTTGTTGTCCTTGGGCATGACGGCGGTGATTTCGCCCTGCTTGCCCTTGTCCTTGCCGGTGAGCACGACGACCTTGTCGCCTTTGCGGAGTTTCGCAGCCATCACAGCACCTCCGGAGCGAGCGAGATGATCTTCATGAAGTTCTTCGCGCGCAGTTCGCGAACGACCGGCCCGAAGATACGGGTGCCGACCGGTTCGCCCTGGTTGTTCAGGATGACGGCGGCGTTGCGGTCGAAGCGGATGGCGGTGCCATCTTCGCGACGGACTTCCTTGGCGGTACGAACGACGACGGCCTTGCGGACGTCACCCTTCTTCACGCGGCCCTTCGGAATCGCTTCCTTGACCGACACCACGATGATGTCGCCCACGGATGCGTAGCGGCGGTGCGAACCGCCCAGAACCTTGATGCACTGAACTCGGCGAGCGCCGGAGTTGTCAGCGACATCCAGATTGGTCTGCATCTGGATCATTTGGTTTCTCCCGACCTTTGGAGACGTCCATGCAGCTGGCCGCCCCAGGGTTTCGATGAACTGTCAGTTCATCGCCGGGCCCGATAAATCAGGCCTCGACGACAACCTTCCAGCGCTTGGTTTTCGAGATCGGCGCGCATTCTTCGATGCGAACGGAGTCACCGGTCTTGAAAGTGTTTTCCGCGTCATGGGCGCGGTATTTCTTCGACTTCCGCACCGTCTTCTGGAGAAGCGGGTGCTTGAAACGGCGCTCGACGAGGACAGTGACCGTCTGGTCGTTCTTGTCCGAGGTCACGACGCCTTGGAGGATACGTTTGGGCATCGGAAGGCTCCTTACTTCGCGGCTTCAGCGGCTTTGGCGTTCAGCACCGTCTTCACGCGGGCGACGTCACGACGGACGGCGCGCATGCGGGCGGTGTTCTCGAGCTGGCCGGTGGCCTGCTGGAAGCGGAGATTGAAGGCTTCCTTCTTGAGCGCAACGAGCGCATCACGGAGCTCGTCAGGCGTCTTCGCCTTGAGTTCTTGGGCGTTCATCCCATGGTCCTTTCTTGGCACCGGAGGGCCCCGCTTGGGTGCAAATTGCACACTTGGGGTGACCCTGAGCCCGGTGGGTTATGTAGGCCCGCAAAAGCGGACCTGCGGCCTATACACCAGCCCCCCCCTGCTGGCAAGCCGAATCGCGGAAAACGCGGGAGGTGCATTTTTCTCGCAAAACCCGGTTGACGCGCGCCGCAGGGGAGGCTAGTTAGCCCGCGCCCGGCATGCTTCGCCGGCCTGTTGCCCTCTCGTCTAGCGGCAGGACGCCTGATTCTGACTCAGGTAAGCGTGGTTCGAATCCACGGAGGGCAGCCAACCTTCCCCCTCCCCGACATCGCGAGTCTTCGACAACGCCGCAGTCTGTGGCGTTTTTGCGCATTTGCGCGCCGCGTTCCATGCCCCCGGTGCGCCAGCAAAGGAAAAGGCCCCCCGATCGCTCGGAGGGCCTCGATTTCCTGCGGAAGAACCGGATTACCAGTCTTCGCGGGCGACGATGCGGCTCATCACCGGAAGCTTGTTCGCGCCGAGGCGGAGCGCCTCGCGGGCGACCACTTCCGACACGCCGTCGATCTCGAACATGATGCGGCCCGGCTTCACCTTGCACGCCCAGTAATCGACCGAACCCTTACCTTTACCCATACGGACTTCGGTGGGCTTCGACGAGACCGGCACATCCGGGAAGATCCGGATCCAGACGCGGCCCTGGCGCTTCATGTGACGGGTGATCGCACGACGCGCGGCTTCGATCTGGCGCGCGGTGACGCGTTCCGGTTCGGTGGCCTTGAGCGCGAAGGAGCCGAAGTTCAGGTTGAAGCCGCCCTTGGCTTCGCCGTGAATGCGGCCCTTGTGCTGTTTGCGGAATTTCGTCCGTTTCGGTTGCAGCATTGCTCTCTACTCCTCACCGGGCGTCGCGGTTGTCGCGGCGCGGACCGCGCGGAGCAGGACCGTCCTGCGCCTCGGCCTGCTTGCGATCGCGTGCCTGCGGATCATGTTCCATGATCTCGCCTTTGAAGATCCACACTTTCACGCCGATGATCCCGTAGGGGGTCGAGGCTTCCGAAAGCGCGTAGTCGATGTCGGCGCGCAGGGTATGCAGCGGCACACGGCCTTCGCGATACCACTCGGTACGGGCGATTTCCGCGCCGCCGAGACGGCCGGCAACGTTCACGCGGATACCAAGCGCACCCATGCGCATCGCGTTCTGCACCGCACGCTTCATCGCGCGACGGAACGAGACACGACGCTCGAGCTGCTGGGCGATCGACTCGGCGACGAGCTGAGCGTCGAGCTCGGGCTTGCGCACTTCGACGATGTTCAGGTGCAGTTCCGACTTCGTGAAATTCGCCAGCTTCTTGCGCAGGACTTCGATGTCCGCGCCTTTCTTGCCGATGATCACGCCCGGACGCGCGGCATAGATCGTGACGCGGCACTTCTTGTGCGGACGTTCGATCACGACGCGGCTGATGCCGGCCTGCTTGGCTTCCTCGTGGATGAAGTCGCGCATCTTGAGGTCTTCAAGAAGCAGGTTGCCATAGTCCTTCGACTCGGCGAACCAGCGGCTGTCCCAGGTGCGGTTGACCTGGAGACGCATCCCGATGGGGTTGACCTTCTGACCCATTACGCACGCTCCTCGATCTGACGCACCTTGATGGTGATTTCCGAAAACGGCTTCATGATCTTGCCGAACCGGCCGCGGGCACGCGGGCGGCCACGCTTCATCACCAGGTTCTTGCCGACCCAGGCTTCGGCGACGACGAGGCTGTCGACGTCGAGACCGTGGTTGTTCTCGGCATTGGCGATCGCCGACTGCAGGCACTTCTTCACGTCCTGCGCGATCCGCTTCTTCGAGAAGGTGAGGTCCGAGAGGGCCTTGTCCACCTTCTTGCCGCGGATCATGCCGGCGACGAGATTGAGCTTCTGCGGCGAGGTGCGGAGCATCTTCGCCTTGGCGAAAGCTTCGTTTTCCGCCACGCGGCGCGGATTGTTTTCCTTACCCATGGCTTACTTCCTTTTCGCTTTCTTGTCGGCGGCGTGACCGTAGTAGGTCCGGGTCGGCGAGTACTCGCCGAACTTCTGGCCGATCATTTCCTCGGTCACGTTGACCGGGATGTGCTTCTGACCGTTGTAGACGCCGAAGGTGAGCCCGACGAACTGCGGCAGGATGGTGGAGCGACGCGACCAGATCTTGATGACGTCGGCTTTGCCCGAAGCCCGCGCCTTCTCCGCCTTCTTCAGCAGATAGGCGTCGACGAAGGGGCCTTTCCAGATAGAACGTGCCATGTGTTAGCGACCCTTCTTGGCGTTGCGCGAACGGAGAATGTACTTGTCCGTCTTCTTGTTC
>NZ_JBFXGV010000032.1:0-38601 GCF_050177655.1 Paenirhodobacter sp. | reverse complement strand
AGACGGTGTCATAGGGCAGGCCGGCGTCTTCCATCCGGGTCAGGATGTAGTTGCAGGTGCCGTTCATCACCCCCATCACGCGGCGGATGCGATTGCCGGCGAGGCCCTCGGTCAGCGCCTTGATGACGGGGATGCCGCCAGCGACGGCCGCTTCGAAACGGATCACCCGGCCGAGGCTTTCGGCCAGTTCGGCGAGCGCCTGGCCGTGATGCGCGAGCAGCGCCTTGTTCGCGGTGACGACATCCTTGCCGGCCTTGAGCGCGGCCTCGGTCGCCGCCTTCGCCGCGCCCTCGTGCCCGCCCATCAGCTCGACGAAGACGTCGACATCCGCGCGCTGAGCGAGGGCGACCGGGTCGCTTTCCCAGGCATAGGCCGACAGATCGGCGTCGCGGTTCTTGGTGCGGTCGCGCGCGGAGACGGCGGTGATCGTGACCGCCCGGCCGGTGCGCGCGGCGATCAGATCGGCGTGGCGCTGCACGATCTTGACGGTGCCGATGCCCACGGTGCCGAGCCCCGCGATGCCGAGACGGAGCGGTTTTGCGGCGGGGGTGGACATGGGAACCTCGTCGAATGGGAGCGTTGCGCGCTCTTAGCCTGTCGGCGCCCGCCATGCAACGCGGCACAGGCGGCTTTCGCCCCCTTCGGGGCGTTCCGCCCTATGGCGTCTCGTGGCGCAGCGCCTCGGCGCGGGCGTTGAGCGCGGCGGCGCGCGCCTCGATCGCGGGGGCGGGGGAGGGGGTGAGCGGCGCCTCGTCGAGCAGCGTTTCCATCGGCACGAGCGCGGGATAGTCGCCCTCGCGCGCCGCGCCGCAGCCCGCGAGCGTGAGGCAGATCAGGATCAGGGCGGGACGGGTCATCTTGCCTCCGGGTCGGATGGCGCGACAATAGGCGGGCCGGGCGCGCAAGGCCAGAGCCCTTCGCGCGGGGGGGTGGGGTCGGGCGCACGGCCGGTTTGATATTGAACGCGCGTTCAGATAGCGTGGCGTCATGGCACGCAAGACCGGCTCCCATTCCGAAATCACCGGCCCGCGCATCCGCGCGGAGGCGAGCCGGCTTTTCGCGCGCCACGGCTTTGCCGCGGTCTCGATGCGGCAGATCGCGGCGGCGGTGGGGGTGCAGGCGGGGGCGCTTTATCTTTACACGCCCGACAAGGAGGCGCTGCTCTTCGATCTGCTGAAATCGCATATGGAGGAGCTGCTCGCCGCCTGGGGCGAGGAGCCGCGGGGGCAGGGGGCGATGGCCGCGCTCGAGGCTTTCGTGCGCTTTCACATCCGCTTCAACCTGATGCGGGCGGAGGCGGTGTTTCTGAGCTACATGGAATTGCGCAACCTCGGGCCGGAAAATTTCGCGGTGATCGAGGGGCTGCGCCGGGCCTATGAGACCGAGCTCGAGACGATCCTGAAGGCGGGGCAGGCGGAGGGGGTCTTTGCTGCGCCCGACACCAAGCTTGCGACGATGGCGATCATCGCGATGCTGACCGGGGTCAATACCTGGTATCGAGAGGGCGGGCGGCTGAGCCGCGCCACGGTCGAGACGATCTATTGGGACATGGTGCGCAAGGCGGTGGGCGCCTGAGCGGGGAGGGCGCCGCTGCCGGCGCCCACGGGGTCACTTGGTGGTGTCCCAGGTGGTGCGCACGCCGCGCGGCCGGGTCACCGCGAGGCTCGAGAAGCGGAGATTCGAGCTCAGCCCCTGCTGCGTCCAGGTCTTGCCGTCGAGCATCATCGCGCGGTTGCCGAGGCCGAAGATCGGCCAGTAGAAATAGGAGCTTTCCACCACCACCGCCATGTCGCCCGCCGCCATCACCGGGATCCGGTCGGCCTCGGCGTTGATCGAGGCCTGGGTGTGTTTCGCCACCGCGGAATTGGTGGTGTAGGAGGCGGTGACACTCGTGTCGTCCTCGGCGGTATTGAGGGTGAAGAGCTTGGTCTTGCCGTCGCAATTGTTCAGGTTGCTGTTGGTCGCGGTGCAGGAGATCAGCGTCACCCGCAACCAGGTGTAGTTCGAATTCGGTGCGTTCGAGATATAGTCGAAGACCTTCTTCAGCCCCTCGACATAGTCCGGCCCGATCGCATTGGCCTCGCGCGAGATCAGGTCGCCCACCACATAGGTGGCGCGCGTCGCGATCGAACGGACGCGGAAGGCGTCGTAGAACTGGAAGGCGATCGCATACCAGCCGAGCAGCAGGAGCCCGCCGAAAAGCCCCTCGATCGGGATCGAGCCGCGGCGGTCGGTCAGAAGCTTGCGGAGAAAACGCATCCTCGCCCCTCCTATTCCAGCACGAAGGCGGTGGTGGTGACGAGCGCGGTCTGCCCGCCCGCATCGCGCACCAGCGCCCAGGCGAGCGGGTCCACCTCGGTCATCGTGTCGACCTTGAGGCAGGCGCGCATGATCATCATCTGGTTCGACGAGCCGCCCGTCAGCACCGGGTTCAGCGCCACGCTCGAGGAGGAATCGGTGCACAGCGGAGCCGCGCTGTTCGCCGCCGTCCAGGTCGTGGTGTCGATCGGAAAGACCTCGACGGCGAGCCGGTCCATGCAGTTCGGGATATAGGCGATGTTGTTGCAGATCGAGCGCTTGAGCACGTCGTGATCGGTCGGGAAGGGCTGCATGCCGAGCCGCAGGATCCGCGCCGTCAGGTCGACCCCGCGATCGAGCAGCGTCTGTTTCAGGATCAGCACGCAAAGCTCGACCGAGGCGGTCATGATCATGATGAAGAGCGGCAGCCAGAGCAGCGCGGGGATCGTGACCGCGCCCTCTTCCGAGGCGCGCAGCCGGGCCAGAAGGCGGCGCCGGGGCCGCGCCTCGGGGGTTTGGGCTTGGGTGCTGGACATTCTGTCCTCCCTCAGTTCGTCAGCCTGAGCGAGTTGATCGACGACGCGATCGAGGCAAAGGCATCGGTCAGGCCGCTCGCGGTCACGTTATAGGCGTAGCTGTCCGCCGTGGCGCATTTGCGCAGGATCTCCCGGCCCTCGGTCGGCGCGTTCACCGCGACGGTGAAGACGACGATGCCGTGGGTTTTGTCCTTGGCGGTGGTGCACAGGTTGCTCAGCGCCGTGTCCTTGTCGGTGAATTCCGACTGCACCGCCATGTCCTCGTAGATCGACGTCGTGGTGTTCGAGTAGGAAATCGAGTGCATCGGCGGATAGAGGAAGGTCTGGATCACGTATTGCAGCGAGTAGCCCTTGTCCCAGATCGTGTCCCAGGTGATCGGGTAGATATTGCTCGGCATCTGGTAGGCGTAATACCACTTCGCATAGCGGAAGCTGTAATAGGGCTTCGTGCGCGAGGCGTCGTAGTAGTAGAGCCCGTTCCAGTAGGTCGAGTTGCTCGAATTCGAGAAGGCGCTGGCGCTGACCGTCGAGACGAAGTTCGACTCGCCCGTGCGATAGGCCGGTTTCGTCGAATAGGAGCGCGTGTTCTGGCCGTCGGTCATCAGCACGAGCACCTTCATCGAGGTCTCGTCCACCGCCTTGGTGCCGTCGTCATAGTCGAGCGGGCGCCCGGCGAGATCGGAGCTCGCCCAGTTCTTCGAGATCATCGAGGTGAGCGCGGGGCGCGCCGCCGGATCGAGCAGCCCCAGGCCCCAGCGCGCGCCGATGTCGATCGCGGTGTCGCCGCCGGGGGTGAGGGCGTTGATCTTGTTGTTGATCGTGGTCTGGTCGTTGCTGAAGGCGAGCACCGAGGAGACGCTGTTTTCCTTGCAGTTCATGTTGTAGGCATTGGTCTGCACCGACCAGGTGCCCTGGCCGAGTGCGGCCTGGCCCCAGTAGTCGAAGCTGTCGCCATACATCGTGCGCTGCAGCGTGGTCGAGGGCGAGATCGCGATCGAGGTGTCGGAGAGCACTTCGAGATCGGCGCAGGTGTTCTTGGTATGGTCGGAGGACAGCTTGAAGACCGAGCTGACCTGAGAGCCGAGCGTCACCTGCTGGTTGTAGGGCACGATCGAGATCGAGAGCCGGCCCGCCGGGGCCGTCGGCGGCTGCACCGTGTCGAACATCTGGTCGACGAAGTTCAGCGCGGCGGGGCGCAGCTGATCCATCCGGGTCGGGTAGACGCCCATGTAGCGGCTGTCGTTGTCGTGGTAGATGTTGTAATCCATCGAGCCCGAGATATCGAGCACGAGCGAGATCTCGACGTTGCCGACCGATTCCTCGGCCTGGCTGTTGCCGGCGGCGGCAAGCTCGGTCACGCCGACGAGCGGGCCGAAGATCGTCGGCATCCGGTCCTTCACCGAGATCGTGACGCGGCGCCATTCCTTGAAGCTGCCCTCCTCGACCACCGGCTTGATGTCGAGATAGGAGAGGCCCGCCTTCTCGACGTAGTCCTTGACCACGAATTCCGGGTCGAGATCCTGCGAGAGCGAGGCGGCGGCAAGCGCGGCGCGGTCGATGGTGTTCTGGATCAGCGTGCGGCGTTCCTCCTGCCGCACGAGGTCGATGGCGATGCCGGTGCACACCAGCATGACGAGGAAGATCTGGATGCTGAGGATGATCAGCGCGCCATCCTCCTCGGCGGCGAAGCGGCGCAGCCAGCGGCGCGCCCCCTTGCCCGATTGTTCTTTTTTCTGCTCGTTCTGCATCATCGCTGCCTTTTCGAACGCCTCGGGCCAGCCCGCAAAAGGGTTGGCGCATGAGAGTTTTCCGCTGATCGTTATCACCGCGATTCAGGGCCGAAATGAGGCATTCGCGAGGCATTCGCGCCCGATTGTGGGGCAGGGCGGGCCAATTCCGCTGCCTGCGCGGGCGCCGTTTCGTCGGGTTCGACAATTCGCCACATGTTTTCCGGGTTCGTTACGATTTTACGAAATCCGTTAACCTCCGGCCGCTCCGATTCGTTAACGATGCGTGCGGTGACCCCCTCTCGACTCCGGCGCGCCGCCGCCCAATATAGGGGGTTATGAGTCTGCCCCCCGGTTTCCTCGACGAGCTGCGCAATCGCGTGACCATCTCCCAGGTGGTCGGGCGCAAGGTCGTATGGGACATGCGCAAGTCGAACCAGGCGAAGGGCGATTTCTGGGCGCCCTGTCCCTTCCATCAGGAAAAGAGCGCCTCCTTCCACGTCGACGACCGCAAGGGCTATTACTATTGCTTTGGCTGCCACGCGAAGGGCGATGCGCTGACCTTCCTGCGCGAGACCGAGAATGTCGGCTTCATGGAGGCGGTCGAGATCCTCGCGCGTGAGGCGGGGATGCAGATGCCCGCGCGCGATCCGGTCGCCGCGCAAAAGGCCGACCGGCGCAGCGAGCTTGCGAAGGTGATGGAGGAGGCGGTCCGGCATTACCGGTTGCAGCTGAGCATGCAGGGCGGCGCGCAGGCGCGCGACTATCTCGCGCGGCGCGGGCTTGGTCAGGCGGCGCAGGACCGGTTCGAGATCGGTTTTGCGCCCGATCAGCGGCAGGGGCTGTTCAATGCGCTGAAGGCGAAGGGGATCGCCCCCGATCTGATCGTCGAGGCCGGGCTTTGCGCGAAACCCGAGGATGGCGGCGCGCCCTATGACCGGTTTCGCGGGCGCATCATCTACCCGATCCGCGACGGGCGGGGGCGGGCGATCTCGCTTGGCGGGCGCGCGATGGACCCGAACGCGCGGGCGAAATATCTCAACGGGCCGGAGACCGCGCTTTTCGACAAGGGGCGCAACCTCTACAACCACGGCCCTGCGCGCGAGGCCTGCGGCAAGGGCGCGCGGCTGATCGTGGCCGAGGGCTACATGGACGTCATCGCGCTGGTCGAGGCGGGGTTCGGCGGGGCGGTCGCGCCGCTCGGCACCGCGGTGACGGAGGAGCAGCTGCATCTGATGTGGCGCATCCACGACGAGCCGGTGATCGCGCTCGACGGCGACGCGGCGGGGATGCGCGCGGCGCTGCGGGTGATCGACCTTGCGCTGCCGCTCCTTGAGGCGGGCAAGGGGCTGCGCTTCGCGATCCTGCCGGGCGGGCAGGATCCGGACGAGCTGATCAAGGCGGAGGGCAAGGGCGCGATGGAGCGGGTGCTCGAGGGCGCGCGGCCGATGGTCGACCTGCTCTGGACCCGCGAGACCGAGGGCAAGGTCTATGACAGCCCCGAACGCCGCGCCGCGCTCGACAAGACGCTGCGCGCGACGATCAGCCGGATCAAGGATCCCTCGATCAAGGCGCATTACGGCGAGGAAATCAAACGCCTGCGCGAGGAGCTTTTCGGCATCGGCCGCGGGCGGCGCGACAGTTTCGGGCGCGACGATTTCGGCCGCGAGGGCGGCGCCCGTGGCACCGGCCCCCGCAGCGCGACGCCCTGGCGCGGTGGCTTCGGCGCGAAACCCCCGGCGCTGCCGCTGCCCGCGACGCGCTCGACGCTGCTCGTCACCGCCGGCGATACCCAGGTCGCCGAACACCTGCGCGAGACGATGATCCTCGCGATCCTCGCGACCCATCCCACGCTCGTCGCGGAATTCGAGAGCCAGCTCGAGGCGCTCGAACTTGGCCTTGCCGATCACGAGGCGCTGCGCGGCGCGATGCTGCGCCATGCGCATGAGTCGGCCGAGGCGCTTGCCACCGCACTCGAGGCGGAAACCGGCGATCTGCTTGAAAAGCTGCGCGCCCATCCCCATGTGCGCACGGCTCCCCCGGTGCTGCGCCGCGACGAGCCCGATTTCGCCCGCATGTGCCTGGCCGAGGAAATGGCCAAGCTGCAGGCGGCGCGGGCGGTGCGGGCGGAAACCGAGGAGGCGATGGAAGAGATCGAAGGCCTGGCCGACGAGGGCGTGACCTGGCGCATCACCCAGGCAACCCGCGCCGTGCATCAGGCCGCGCGCTCGAAGCTCGAGGATACGGGCGACATGGGAGAGGACCGCGAGGCAATGTCTGCCTTCCTGCAGGCATTGCTTGAGAAACATGGTGGCGGGAAAAGCAGATCCTGAGGCGCGCAGGGAGGTGATTGATTCGCCCCTGTGATTCGCCCCTGTGATTCGCTACAACCGCTGGAAACGATTCGATTGCGTCGCGCCGCGTGCGACGGGGCACTGCCCGACCGACCGAGCCCGATTGAGGAGCAGACATGGCCGCCAAGGACATCGACGACAACAAGCCCGAGACTGCCGCCGAGGAGGATACCTCCTTCGACATGAGCCAGGCCGCGGTCAAGCGGATGATCGCCGAGGCGAAGGAGCGCGGCTATATCACCTATGACCAGCTCAACGCGGTGATGCCGCAGGACCAGGTCTCCGGCGATCAGATCGAGGACGTGATGTCGATGCTCTCCGAGATGGGCATCAATGTCGTCGAGGCCGAGGAGGCCGAAGAGGGCGAAAGCGGCGCGGTGGTCGAGACCGGCTCCGGCTCGCGCGAGGTCGCGGTGGCGAGCTCGACCTCGGAAACGCTCGACCGCACCGATGACCCGGTGCGGATGTACCTGCGCGAGATGGGCTCGGTCGAGCTGCTCTCGCGCGAGGGCGAGATCGCGATCGCCAAGCGCATCGAAGCCGGCCGCAACACGATGATCGCCGGGCTTTGCGAAAGCCCGCTGACCTTCCAGGCGATCACGATCTGGCGCGACGAACTTCTCAACGAGGAGATCCTGCTGCGCGACGTGATCGACCTCGAGGCGACCTTCGGGCGCAATCTCGAGGGCGACGAGGAGCTGGAGGGGGGCGAGGGGCTCGAGGAGCCCGGGGCCGAGGCCGAGCCCGGCGCGGAGCCGGTCGCGCGCCGCCCCGGATCGGAGGAGCCCGAGCTCGACGCCGACGGCAACCCGATCTCGCGCGTGGACGACGAGGACGAGGACGACGACAGCTCGAACATGTCGCTCGCCGCGATGGAAGCGGCGCTGAAGCCGAAGGTGCTCGAGACGCTCGAGGTGATCGCGCGCGATTACGCGCGCCTTGCCGAGATGCAGGATCTGCGGATGTCGGCGACGCTGAACGAGGACGGCACCTTCACCGTCGCCGAGGAGGCCGCCTATCAGAAGCTGCGCTCGGAGATCGTGCTCCTGGTGAACGAACTTCACCTGCACAACAACCGCATCGAGGCGCTGATCGACCAGTGCTACGGCATCAACCGCAAGATCATGTCGATCGATAGCGGCATGGTGAAGCTCGCCGATGCCGCGCGCATCAACCGGCGCGAGTTCATCGACGAATACCGCGGCTACGAGCTCGACCCGACCTGGATCGACCGCATGGCCGACAAGCCCGCCCGCGCCTGGCAGACGCTTTTCGAAAAGAGCCGCGAGAAGGTCGAGGATCTGCGCGCCGAGATGGCGCAGGTCGGCCAATATGTCGGCGTCGACATCTCCGAATTCCGCCGCATCGTGAACCAGGTGCAGAAGGGCGAGAAAGAGGCCCGTCAGGCGAAGAAGGAAATGGTCGAGGCGAACCTGCGCCTCGTGATTTCCATCGCGAAGAAATACACCAACCGCGGGTTGCAATTCCTCGACCTGATCCAGGAAGGCAACATCGGGTTGATGAAGGCGGTCGACAAGTTCGAATACCGCCGCGGCTACAAGTTCTCGACCTATGCGACCTGGTGGATCCGTCAGGCGATCACCCGCTCGATCGCCGATCAGGCGCGCACGATCCGCATCCCGGTCCACATGATCGAGACGATCAACAAGCTCGTCCGCACCGGGCGGCAGATGCTGCACGAAATCGGTCGCGAGCCGACGCCGGAGGAACTGGCCGAAAAGCTGCAGATGCCGCTCGAGAAGGTGCGCAAGGTGATGAAAATCGCCAAGGAGCCGATCTCGCTCGAAACGCCGATCGGCGACGAGGAAGACAGCCAGCTTGGCGATTTCATCGAGGACAAGAACGCCGTCCTGCCGCTCGACTCTGCCATTCAGGAGAACCTGAAGGAGACGACGACGCGGGTTCTGGCCTCGCTGACCCCGCGCGAGGAACGCGTGCTGCGCATGCGCTTCGGCATCGGCATGAACACCGATCACACGCTCGAAGAGGTCGGTCAGCAGTTCTCGGTCACCCGCGAACGTATCCGCCAGATCGAGGCGAAGGCACTGCGCAAGCTGAAACACCCGAGCCGGAGCCGCAAACTGCGCTCCTTCCTCGACCAGTGAGACAGGCGCCCCCGCAAGGGGGCGTTTTCATTTCGAGATACGTTTTTCAGAAGGATGCCTTGATGAAACGGATTTTGATCTGTCTGGCCGCGGCGTTTCTGGCCGCACCGGCCTGCGCGCAGCAGACGCGCAGCTATGGCGCCGAGGATGTCGCCGGGTTCAGCTGCAACCCCAATGGTGCGGTCATGCAGCTGCGCGACGGGGGACGGATCTATCTTGGCCGATCCTGCGATGCGTCGGTGCCCGGGCATGGCGCGGGGCATTGGTGGTATGCGGCGCACGCCACCGTGGTCGTGGCGCCCGGCTTCGAGGGGTTCTTCAACTTCGTCGAGCCTCCCTGCAAGTCCCTGACCTATTGCGCCCCGCCGAAGTGACCCCGGCCGCGGTTTTCCGGCCCAAGGGAGCTGGACCGACCGGCTTCCCCTTCATCTTGCGAAAAATACCTCGGGGGTGCGGGGGCAGCGCCCCCGCCCGCCCTTGGACTTGCGCCCTCCGCCTCCTAGATCAGACCCATCCGGGCCACCGGAATTATCGGAGATCCTCCCATGCGCTTGCTGTCCCTTCCGCTCACCGCTGCCCTCCTCGCCCTCACCGGGCTTGCCGCCGAGGCCGGAGGCGCCGGCTTTCCGGCGGTGAACGGGCTCACCGTCCAACCCACCGGTGCGCAGGCGTTCCACGTCGCCTTCGGCGGGCTCACCGGCAACGATGATTTCTGGTGTGCCGCGGGCGATTACGTCACCCGCGGCCTCGGCCTGCCGCCCTCGACGCGGATCTACCGCACCTCGGCGCCGCCGCGCCGTGCCGGCGAGGGGGTCGATTTCTCGCTGAGCGACGCACAGGCGACGGACAGCGGCTTCACCCGTTTCGGCGCGACCGACAAGGGGATGAGTGCCGCGGCGGCGCAGCACTACTGCCAGCGGTTCCTGATGATCCCCTTCGACTGACGGCCGGGCGCGTCGCGCTCAGGCGAGTGCGCGCGCGATGGTCTGCGCCATTGGCTCGGTCGGATGCCCGATGAGCGCCGAGAGCGCGCCGCCCGCCTCGTAAAGCGCGCCTTTCGCCGCCTGAGCGTCGCTGTCGGCGAGGATCTTGGCAAAGCCCTCGGGCAGGCCCGCGCCGATCAGCGCCGCCGCATAGTCGGCCTCGGGCATGTCGACGTAGCTCACCGTCTTGCCCGCCGCCTGCGACAGCAGCGCGGCGAAGTCGGCGAGCGTCACCGCGCTGTCGCCGGCAAGCTCGTAGGTCTTGCCCTCATGCCCGGTGCCGGCCAGAACCACCGCCGCCGCCTCGGCATAGTCGTGCCGCGGTGCGGTCGAGAACTTGCCCTCGCCAGCCGCCCCGAAATGCTTGCCAAGCGCCAGATCGGTTTCGAGCGCGGCGAGCAGGTTCTCCGAATACCAGCCATTGCGCAGGAAGGCGTGGGGGATGCCGCTTTCGACGATCATCGTCTCGGTCGCCTTGTGCTCGGCGGCGAGCGCCATCGCCGAGGCCTGCGCGTTCAGGATCGAGGTATAGGCGATGAAGCCGACGCCCGCGGCCTTCGCCGCCGCCACCGCATTGCCGTGCTGGCGCGCGCGCTGGCCTACCGCCGAGCTCGAGATCAGCAGCAGCCGCCCGACGCCCACGAAAGCCGCGGTCAGGCTTGCGACATCGTCATAATCGCCGATCCGCGCGCCGATCCCCTGCGCCTGCAGCGCCTCGGCATCGGCGGGCTTGCGCACGAGGCCGAGGATCTGCGCGGGCGCGACCTTCGTCTTCAGCGCCGCGATCACCAGCTGGCCGAGCTGACCGCTCGCGCCGGTCACCATGTAAAGGGTCTCGCCCATGTCGTTTCCTTTCGGTTTCGAATCGAATATAAGTCTCATTTAGAGACTGCCATGCGGCGGCGAAAGGAGGCAGCTTTGCCTGCCAAGGTTACCTGGAGGGAACCGATGCGCGATTTCGAGGGGTTCGATCTGGCAAACTGCCCGGTGCGCCATGTGCTCGACCATCTGGCGGCGAAATGGACGACGCTGATCCTGCTCGAACTCGAGCCGGGGCCGCAGCGGTTCAACGCGCTGGCGCGGGCGCTGCCCGACATCTCGCGCCGGATGCTGACGCAATCGCTGCGCGATCTCGAACGCGACGGGCTGATCGCGCGCGCGGTGTTTCCGACGAAACCGCCGAGCGTCGAATACAGCCTGACGCCGCTTGGTCACTCGCTGCTCGGCCCGCTGAACGGGCTGATCCGCTGGGCGACCGAGCGCGCGCCCGAGATCGCCGCGGCGCGCGCGGTCTTTGCGGCGCAGGCGTGAGGGCAAGGGCTTTTCGCCGCGGCAAGCGCCTGCTAGGCTTGCCGAAATCCCGACGGAGACCCCGATGACCCGCCTTTTCCTGCTTTCGCCGCTCCTGCTTGCCGCCTGTGTCGAGGGCATGCCCGCCGACCCGAAGGCGCCGCGCATGGATCAGGCCGGCACCTGTTTCGCCGTGGTTTCCGCCGAGGAGGGCGGCACCTGGGCGCTGACCCGCGGCATCGGCGACGGCTCGAAGGAGCCGAAGGGCGTGATCAAGCGCGGCCTGAGTGCGGCGCAGGTCGATGCCGCCTTCGCCAAGGAGCAGGCGATCATGGCGATCGAGCCGGAATGCCTCGCGGTCTATGCGAAGGACCGTTCGCAGGCGGTGCCGCTGCCCGCGCCGGCGCCGAAGGCCTGATGCACCGCCGCTTCGAGATCGCGACGCGCGGCCCCGGGCTTTACGAATTCACCCGTGAGGTGGCGGACTGGGTGCGCCCCTGCGAGGAGGGGCTGCTCACGCTGTTCATCCGCCACACCTCGGCGAGCCTGCTGATCCAGGAGAATGCCGATCCGGAGGTGCGGGTCGATCTGGCCGAGTTCTTCGACCGGCTGGTGCCGCCCTCGGACCGGCCGGAGATGGGCTGGATGCGCCACACCTATGAGGGGCCGGACGACATGCCGGCCCATGTGAAGGCGGCGCTTTTGCCGGTGAGCCTGCAGATTCCTGTCATTTCGGGGCGGATGGCGCTTGGAACCTGGCAGGGAATATACCTTTTCGAACATCGCCGCGCGGCGCATCGGCGCGAGGTTCAGGCGCTCCTGCGCTGAGTCCCGCTCGCCACAGTCGGGCGGGGCTGCATCTGGGGCTCTCACATTTTTGCTACCCAAGACGTGGCATCGCCCCTATAGTCCTGTGGATAACCGGGGCGTCAGACCCCACATGAGGCGGGAACAGGAACAAGGGGGAAGCCATGCGCTGCCCGTTTTGCGGTAATGTCGATACACAGGTAAAAGACAGTCGACCGGCCGAGGATCATGTTGCGATCCGTCGGCGGCGGTTCTGCCCGGCCTGCGGGGGCCGGTTCACCACCTACGAGCGGGTCCAGCTGCGCGATCTGGTGGTGATCAAATCCTCGGGCAAGCGCGAGGATTTCGACCGCGACAAGCTCGAACGTTCGATCCGCATCGCGATGCAGAAGCGCCCGATCGAACCCGAACGCATCGACCAGATGATCTCGGGCATCGTGCGGCGGCTGGAGTCCCTGGGCGAGACCGACATCCCCTCGCGCACGATCGGCGAGATCGTGATGGAGACGCTGGCGCGGATCGACACCGTCGCCTATGTCCGTTTTGCGAGCGTTTACAAGAACTTCCAGGCGGCGGACGATTTCGACAAATTCGTTTCCGAGCTGCGCCCGCCAAGCGCGGGGGAAGCCGAGTGAGCGAGGCCGACAGCCGCTTCATGCGGCTGGCGCTGTCGCTTGCCGCGCGGGGGCTGGGCAATGTCTGGCCGAACCCGGCGGTGGGCTGCGTGATCGTCAATGAGGGCCGCATCGTCGGCCGCGGCTGGACCCAGCCGGGCGGCCGACCCCATGCCGAACGCCGCGCGCTCGATCGCGCGGGGGCGGCGGCGCGGGGCGCGACCGCCTATGTCACGCTCGAACCCTGCGCGCATTTCGGCAAGACGCCGCCCTGCGCGATGGGGCTGATCGAGGCCGGTGTGGCGCGGGTCGTTTCCGCCCATGAAGACCCGGATCCGCGGGTCTCGGGGCAGGGGCATGCGATGCTGCGTGCCGCCGGGGTTCAGGTCGACGTCGGGCTGATGGAGGCCGAGGCGCGCGCGCTTCAGGCCGGGTTCCTCAGCCGGATTACCCTTGGTCGTCCGTGGGTTGCACTGAAACTCGCGACCTCTTTCGACGGCCGGATCGCGCTTGCGAATGGCGAGAGCCAGTGGATCACCTCGGCGCCTGCGCGCGCGCGGGTGCATGCGCTGCGCGCGCGGTTCGATGCGGTGATGGTCGGCGGCGGAACCGCGCGGGCCGACGATCCGCTGCTCACCGTGCGCAGCTTTGCGCCGCTGCGCCAACCGGTGCGGGTGGTGGCGAGTGCCCGGCTCGACCTGCCGCGCGCGCGGCTTGCGGGATCTGTGTCCGAGGCCGGGCTGTGGCTCGTGCATGGGCCGGAGGCGCCGGTCGAGGCGCGGGAGTACTGGGCCGGGATCGGCGCGGAGCTGATCGAGGTTCCCGTTTCGGATCAGGGGCTTGATCCGGCAGCCCTGCTGACGGCGCTGGGCGCGCGGGGGCTGACGCGGGTCTTCTGCGAGGGCGGCGGGCAGTTCGCCGCGAGCCTGATGCGCGCGGAGCTCGTCGACGAGCTGATCGGCTTCACCGCCGGGGTGGCGCTGGGCGCCGATGCGCGGCCGGCACTCGGGGCGCTCGGGCTCGCGCGGCTGGCGGAGGCGCCGCGGTTTTCGCTTATCTCCGAAGAGGTGATCGGCGGCGACATTCTGCACCGCTGGCGCCGTGCCTAGCGCCAGAGAAAGGCGTAGGCGGCAAAAAATCCCTGCAGTTTCGCGGTGATCCGGTTCAGCGCGCTGGGGTGCGGCAGCCGTCCGGTGGCGAGGCGTTCGAGCACGACCTCGGGCGGGCAGGGGCGGTTCGAGACCGGGTCGAAATAGCGCGGATAGGCGATCAGCGCGGCATGGGCGAGCTGAAGGAGATCGACGCGCGCGCGGCGGCGTTCGGGGATCGCGCCGAGGTCGCGGGTGAGGCCCCAGCCGGCGTAGAACGGGGCGCCGGTCACGCTCACCCGCTTGCCGCGGATCAGCGCCTCGAACCCCATCAGCGAGGTCATGGTGAAGACCTCGTCGCAGGCGGCAAGGATCGCGGCACTGTTCGATTTGTGCAAGACGAGATCGGCGTGGCGCAGCGCCTCCGCCTCGTCGATCCGGCCCGGGCGCAGGCCGGCCTCGACATCGGGGTGAGGTTTGAAAAGGATTACTGCACCCGGGTTTTCCGCGCGTGCTTTCGCCAGTAATGCAAGATTTGTGCTGATCTCGCCGGCGCCGAGGCGGATCGAGGCATCGTCCTCCACCTGCCCGGGCACGAGGATCCGGTGGCCCTCGGGCAGGGGTGGGATCTCGCCGTCGAGGTTGTATTTCGTCACGCCGGCCCGGGTCAGCGCCGCGATCAGCCGCTCGGCGCGCGCCCGCCCGCCGGGGGGCGGTTCGCGGGCGATCAGCGCCTCCAGGTCGGAGGGGCGCGTCGGGTCGTAATAGATCCCCTGCCGGTCGGTGACCAGCGAGAGTGGCGGGATCAGATCGGCGCCAAGCCCGCGCGAGCGCAGGAAGCCGTCTTCGACGCGCAGGCAGGGGGCGGTGAAATCCGCGGGCTCCTTGCCGGCCCAGATCAGCAGGTTGCGCCCGGTCGCGGCGGCGCGTTCGACGGCTTTCCCGGGCGGATCGACAAAGCGCAGCGGCACCTCGCGGCCGAAAAAACGCTGCAGCGGGCGGCGTTTCCAGAGCCGCATGCCACTCGCGACATGGCCGTGCCGGTCGGCGCGCCAGGCGCGGGTCTCGGCCTCGAGCTGATCGACCGCCTCCTCGAAACTGCACAGCCGTTCGCGGCAGGGGTCGAACCAGGTCGGCGCGAGGATATGGCTCACCGCGAAGATCTGCGCGCGGGTCAGGCGGCGGGCGCGGCGGGGCACCGGGTTCTCGTCCTGCGTCAGCCCCCAGCCGCCGTAGAAGGGCTGGCCGAAGACGCGCGGCTTGTGCCCGGCGAGGATCGCCTCATAGCCCATCAGCGAGGAGACGGTATAGACCGCGATCGCCCCGTCGAGCAGTTTCCAGGGCGAGACGGGCGCGTCATAAAGCTCGGTGCGGGCGTCGCAATGCTCGGGGCCGTAATGGCCGCCGCGCGCGCCCGATCGGGTCTCGGGATGGGTCTTGATCAGGATCCGCGCGCCCGGGTTCTCGATCTGCGCGACGGCGAGCATCTCGCGGAAGGTGGCGGGCGTGGCGCCGCCATGGGCGACCGAGGCATCGCCCGCGGTCTGGTCGATCACCAGCACATAGCCCGGGGCAGGGGGGGCGAGATCGGGGTCGAAATCGTTGTATTTCGAGAGATCGAGCGCCTTCAGCCGGCCGATCCCGTCGCGCGCCCGTTGCAAAAGCGCAGTGTCATCCAGTGGCGCGCGGGCGAGCAGGCGCTCGATCATCGAGGGTGTCGCGCTGTCGAAATGCACGCCCTCGGGGTCGATCAGGAGGCCGAGCGGGGCGCCGCCGCCCGCGCGCCCGGGGTGGATCGAGCGCAGGAAGGCGTCTTCGAGCCGCACGAGGCCGACACCGTGGCGCGCGGCCATCGCCTCGCCGCGCGCGGCGTAAGCGCTGCGGCCCCAGACGGTGACGCGATCGCCGGGGCCGGGGCGGCCGAGGTGCAGCGACCAGCCCGCGGCCTGCAGGATCCGGCGCAGCCCGGCGGCCCCGGGCCAGCCGGGCAGGAGCCCCGCGTTGTAATGGAAAAGCCGCCGGGAAGCCTCCCCGGCGGCCTGATCCTGCACTGGCCCGGCGGGCATCAGTTCCCGGCGAGCGAGTTGAGCGAGTTCGCGGTGCCGACCGAACCGGTAAGCGCCGAGAGCGACTTCTGCCACTGCACATAGGGTGCCTCGGTGACATAGACGGTGTCGCCGTCGCGGATCACGAAGTCCCGGGCGAGGAACATGCCGTTCGGCTCGGTCAGGTCGAGCACGTAGATCATGCGCTGATCGCCGACGAGATCGTCGCGGCCCAGAACGACGCGGGCGATCTCCGCCGGTTCGTTGCGGAAGACGAAGACGCCCTTCGGATCGGCGAGGCCCGATTGCAACCCGCCGACGGTGGCGATCGCCTCGAGCGCGGAGAGCGTCTGCGTCTCGAACGGGACGCGCGCCTGCGCGCCGGTCGCGCCGAGCGAGGTGAAGGCGCGGGTGTCCTGTTCGACGAGGATCACGTCGTTCGGGCGCAGCGCGATGTCCATTTTCGGGTTCTCGTAGAGATCCTTGAGCCAGATCGTCCCCGATTTGCCGCCGCGTTTCACGGTGATCTTGGCGACCTCCGGCTTGATCGTGACGCCGCCGGCGCGCGCGAGCATCGCCGAAAGCGTGCGCGTCGGGCGTTCGATCGCATAGACGCCCTGGCCGCCGATCGAGCCCATGATCGAGACGGTCGAGCCGTCGCCCGCCGCGCGCGCCACCGCGACCTGCGGGTCGGGGGTCTGGGCGTCGAGCTTTTCGGTGATGACCTTGCGCAGGCTGTCGGGCGAATTGCCCGCCGCCTTGATCCGGCCGGCATAGGGCACGAAGATATAGCCCGAGCCGTCGACCTGCACCTCGGTGAGCTGCGTCGGCATGCCCTTCTTGCCGAGCACGCCGTCATCGACGTTCTCCCAGATCGTCAGCACCAGCGTGTCGCCCGGGTTGATCGTGTCGGAGCCGACGACGCCCGCCTTGAGGAAATCGGAGGAGAAGCCGAGCGCCGGCTGCACCGCGGTGGCGCGGGTGACATGGTCGTTCACCGAGATGACGAAGGCATCGCCCTGGCGCATCACCGAGCCCGAGTAGATCTCGCGCTTGTTCGGGCCGGACCGCGGCAGGCCACAGGAAGCGGTCCCCAAAAGGGTCGCCGACAGGCCCATGAGCAGGGCCCTGCGGTTGGTTTTGATCGTCACTGCTCGGCTCCTTTTCGGGGCGTTTTTCTGACTTTTGCGCGGGAGCCTAGCAAAAAGCACGAAAAAAGCCAGCGAGATCAGTTGACGACCCGCAACTGTTGCCGTGGCGCCGCTTTGCCGGCGGTGAGCGCGTCATAGGGATCTTCCGGCGCGAGCATCATGTCGACCACCTGCCGCATCAGGATCCGCCGTCCGCGCGCCGAGTAGAAGCCGCCGGGCACCTGGCTCGTTTCGAGCAGGTAGTGGCGGTAGTCGCGATAGGCGCGGGTGTCGGGGCGCTTCGGCGCGGCGAAGAATTCGGGCAGCGGCTGGTCGGAGACGAATTCCGGCTTGTCGAAGACGGCGCGGCCGAAGGCCTTCAGCGGCAGCCCGCGCCAGAGCACCTGCTGCGCGGCGGTGGAATTCACCGTCACCGCCGAGCGCGCCTGGGCGAGCAGCGCGGCAAGCTTGCCGCCGCGGATGAAATGCACCCGCCCCGTCAGCCCGTAGCGCAGCGTCGCCTCCTGGATCGCGCGGATGATCGGCGCGCGCCCGTCCTCGAGCGGATGCGCCTTGAACACCAGGTGATGATGCGCGGGCGCCCCCTCGGCGAAACCCGCCATCACCAGCTCGATGAACTCGGTCTGCGAGGTGAAGGGGGAGTGCATGCGGAAGCTGGCGTCATGTTCGAGCTGCATCAGCACGAGATGGATCGGAAAGCCGCCAAGCCGCACCCGGGCGGTGGCGATCGCGCGCTCGATCCGGTGCACCGGCATCAGCAGCAGGCGGCGCAGATAGAGGCGGAACTCGTCGAAGACGGTGATCCCGCGATGCGGCGCGAAATTGCGGTAGGGCCCGTTCCGCACCATGACGAAGAAATGGTAGAGCGCGCCGTAGAAGACATGGTGGCGCATGTCGCCCCAGCGCGGCGGTGCCTCGGGGAACTCGATCTCGCTTTGCGCCAGCGCCGCGCGCATTTCGGGCACGCTCATCTGCATCAGCCGCGAGTTGCCGTTCGAGCCGCCGCGCTCGTAGCTGACCCAATAGGGCCGCAGGTAACCCTCTTCGAAGACATGGACGGTCACCCCCGCCGCCTGCGCCGCGGCGATCGCCTGGGCGTGGATCGGCCGGGTGTCGCCGTAAAGCACGAGATCGGTCACCGATTTTTCGGCGATCAGCGCGGCGATCCTGGCGGGCCAGTCCTCGGGGCGGTCGGTGAAACGGATGTAGGAGGCGGGGTCGAACCAGAAATTCTCGTCGCCCTTGTTGAAGCCGACGCGCCAGACCGTCGTCCCCGCGGCGCGCAGCATCCGCGCCAGCTGATGGAAGAAGGGGCCATGCGGCCCCTGCAGCATCAGGAAGGTTCGGCTCGCGTGGCGGTGCATCGTGTCGCTTTCGGTTCTTGCCCCCTTCTTGCGGGAAACGGCGCGGAAGTCACGGGGAATTCCGTCCTGGTTAACGCAGCCCTGCGGCGGCAATGGGGCGAAACCGTGCCCGAAGCGTCGCTTCGCGGTCTTGCGCGAGGGCGCGCTTGCGGGCTAGGCAGGGGCAGCAAAAGGGAGCCCCGAGATGTTCACCGGAATCGTGACCGACAAGGGCGAGATCGCCGAACTGGAACAGGCGGGCGATCTGCGCGCGCGGATCCGCTGCCATTACGAGATGGAGGGCGTCGACATCGGCGCCTCGATCGCCTGCAACGGCGTCTGCCTGACGGTGATCGAGAAGGGGCCTGACTGGTTCGACGTGCAGATCTCGGCCGAGAGCGTGGCGAAGACCAATATCGCCAGCTGGCAGGTCGGCACCGAGATCAACCTCGAACGCGCGCTGAAAGTGGGCGACGAGCTTGGCGGGCATATCGTCTCGGGCCATGTCGACGGCGTGGCCGAGATCGTGGCGATCCGCGACGAGGGGGACAGCACCCGCTTCACCTTCCGCGCGCCCGAGACCCTCGCGAAATACATCGCGCCGAAAGGGTCGGTCGCGCTCAACGGCACCTCGCTCACCGTGAACGAGGTCGAGGGCACCACCTTCGGCGTCAACATCATCCCGCACACCAAGGCGGTGACGGTCTGGGGCCAGGCGAAGCAGGGCGACCGCGTCAACCTCGAGATCGACACGCTCGCGCGCTACGTCGCGCGGCTGACGGAATGGCAGGGCTGAGCGGGAATTCCCGCATCGCACAGCGCCTGTGCATTGACTTTGCGGCGCGCGCGTCCTTTGTGACGTTCAGATTTCGCTCTGGCCCGCGGGCCTGATGGGCAAGGAGGAAGTGATGACGAAGCCGGTGGAAAAGACGGGTGACATGAGCGCCCCGGGCCCGGTCGAGAAGAGCTATTCCGACGTGATCTCCTCGATCGAGGAGATCATCGAGGATGCGCGCAACGGCAAGATGTTCATTCTCGTCGACCACGAGGACCGCGAGAACGAGGGCGACCTCGTGATCCCGGCGCAGATGGCGACGCCGAATGCGATCAACTTCATGGCGACGCATGGCCGCGGGCTGATCTGCCTCGCCCTGCCGGGGAGCCGGATCGACGCACTGGGCCTGAGCCTGATGAGCGCGCAGAATTCGTCCCGCCACGAGACCGCCTTCACCACCTCGATCGAGGCGCGCGAGGGCGTCACCACCGGCATTTCGGCGCATGACCGCGCCCGCACCGTCTCGGTCGCGATCGACCCGTCGAAGGGCGCGGCCGACATCGCCACCCCCGGCCACGTCTTCCCGCTGCGCGCCCGCGAGGGCGGCGTGCTGGTGCGCGCCGGCCATACCGAGGCCTCGGTCGACATCGCGCGGCTCGCCGGGCTGAACCCCGCGGGTGTGATCTGCGAGATCATGAACGAGGACGGCACCATGGCGCGGCTGCCCGATCTCGTCGCCTTCGCGCAGAAGCAGGGGCTGAAGATCGGCACGATCTCCGATCTGATCGCCTATCGCCGCCGCTACGACAACCTCGTGCGCGAGAGCGCGCAGAAGGCGGTCACCTCGGCCTTCGGCGGCGACTGGTCGCTGCGCGTCTTCACCGACGAGACCCAGGGCGCCGAACACCTCGTGCTGACCAAGGGCGACATCACCTCGCCCGAGCCGGTGCTGGTGCGGATGCATGCGCTCGACCCGATGGTCGACGTGCTTGGCCTCAACGCCGCGAAACAGGGCGAGATGGGCCGCGCGATGGAAGCGATCGCCAAGGAGGGCCGCGGCGTCGTCGTGCTCCTGCGCGAGACCGCGATGAAACTGGCGCAGCCCGGCGAGGCCTCGCCGCAGACGCTGCGGCAATACGGGCTCGGCGCGCAGATCCTCTCGGCGCTGGGCGTCTCGCGGCTCGTGCTGCTGACCAATTCGGGCCTGCCGAAGGTGGTCGGCCTCGAGGGCTACGGGCTCGAGATCGACGGTACGCGGGGGTATTGAGATGGCGGCGAACGAACAGCATTACACCCTCCCGCTGCCGGTCTTCGACAAGCCGGTGAAGCTTCTGATCGTCGTCGCGCCCTATTACCGCGACATCGCCGACAACATGATCGCCGGGGCGCAGGCCACGGCGGCGGCGGCGGGCGCCAGCGTCGATCTGATCGAGGTGCCCGGCGCACTCGAAGTGCCGACCGCGATCGCGATGGCGGGGCGGATGGCCGATTACGACGGGTTCGTCGCGCTCGGCTGCGTGATCCGGGGCGAGACGACGCATTACGAGACGGTCTGCAACGACAGCTCGCGCGCGCTCTCGATGCTTGGCCTGCAGGGGCTTTGCATCGGCAATGGCATCCTCACCGTCGAGAACCGCCCGCAGGCCGAGGTCCGCGCCGACCCCGCCGATCAGAACAAGGGCGGCGGCGCCGCTGCTGCGGCCTTGCATCTGATCGCGTTGTCGCGCAAATGGGCGGGCCGGACGAAGGGGATCGGTTTCCGCCCGCAGGGTGAGTCGATCCGCATCGCCGGTGAACCCGAAGGACCGAGCCGCGCATGACCGAAGACACCGCCCCCACCGACAAGCCGAAGAAGCTCACCCCCGAGGAGAAGCGCCGGATGAAATCCGCCGCGCGTCTCTACGCGGTGCAGGCGCTCTTCCAGATGGAGGCGGCGGGCCAGCAGGTCGACCGCGTCGCGCGCGAGTTCGAGGATTTCCGCTTCGGCCTCTCGCAGGAGGACGGCGCCGAGGAGATCGCCGAGGGCGACAGCAACCTCTTCCGCCGGATCCTCGACGAGGCGGTGATGTGGCAGGCGAAGATCGACCAGGCGACCGACCGCGCGCTCAAGGCGACCTGGCCGATCGACCGCATCGACCCGGTGCTGCGCGCGCTCTTCCGCGCCGCGGGCGCCGAGATGGTCAACCCGGCGACGCCGATCAAGGTCGTGATCAACGAGTTCGTCGAGGTCGCCCGCGCCTTCTTCCCCGAGGGGCGTGAGACGAAATTCGTCAACGCCGTGCTCGACCACATGGCCCGCGAGCTGCGCGCCGAGGCGTTCTGAGCCCTCTCGCGCCGCGGGTCGGCGCGAAATCGGCTATTTCCGGCGCATCTTTGTGCGACGCGGTGCCGCGCCGTCGTTTTTGCCTGCGATTGCCTGTTCAAAAACGTCGCGGCTGCGTTACATTGAAGGCAAGACAAGGGGAATCGTCATGCCTGAACTCATTCGCGTCTATATCCGCAACGTCTTTTTCGGGGCGGGTCTGTCGGCGGCGTTCGTGGCGCTCCTGCTGTATTTCAACGTCGCGAACCTGCGTCACCTGATCTTCGCTTCCGACATCGGCTATATCGCGGTGGCGCTGCTCTTCGTGTTCAACACCGTCGTCTTCGCCGGGGTGCAGTTCGCGATAACCATCATGCGCATGGCCGAGGACGAGACGCCCCCGGGCGGCGGCAAGCGCGACGGCATCCCCGCCGGCCTCGACAAGGCGGCGAACATGGTCGCCGTGCCGGTGCCGGCCGAAACCAAGACGCAACGCCGCAAGACCAATCTGCCGCTCTGATCTGCGCTCCGAAGATCGCGGCATGAAGCACCCCCGCCCCGGCGGGGGTCTTCTTTTATGCGCGCGGTCAGGGGAGGGGAGTGGCGGAAACCGCAGCAACCGTAGGGGCGTGAATTTCCCGAGAGCCTGACAAGTCAGGTGGGAGCCAGGTAACGAGACCAGGATCTCGCCAGAGCCAGCCCCCTCGGAAATGGTTATCGGCCACTGGAAAAGGGCCCCGTTTACGAGAAGAGCAGAAACCGCCGACCCCAGAGATAGGCGCGCGGGCGCGCTTCGGCAAGGGGCTGCCGCGCTGGACAAATGTTCACACTTCGTTCATGGTCTGGCGATGACCGACGCCCTGACCCCGCCCCCGCTCACCCCTGGCCAGTTGCTCGCGCGCGGCGCGGCGCGGCTGCTCGCCGATCACGGTTTCGCCTGCGTCGCGGAATTCGTGCCGCGCCCGGGGCTGCGGGTCGATGTGATGGCGCTCGGGCGGGGCGGTGAGCTCTGGGTGGTCGAGTGCAAGTCGGGGCGCGCCGATTTCGCCGCCGATCACAAGTGGCAGAATTATATCGACTATGCCGACCGGTTCTTCTGGGCGGTGGATGAGGCGTTTCCGACCGAGATCCTGCCCGAGGGGACCGGGCTGATCGTCGCCGACCGCTTCGGCGGCGAGATCCTGCGCTACGGGCCGGAGGCGAAGCTCGCCGCCGCGCGGCGCCGGGCGCTCACGCTCGGTTTCGCGCGCACCGCGGCGCTGCGGCTCCAGGGGCGGGCGGATCCCGCCGCGCCCTCGGTGCCGGGGCGGCTTAGCGCTTTCCTTTAGGCTTCTTGCCCGCGGCCATCTCGCGCGCGGCCTCTGCCGCGGCCATCAGCTCCTCGGCGATCTCCTCGGCTTCTTCGGGCTCGAAGTCGAAGGGCAGCTCGAATCCCTCGCCGGTGACATAGATCCGCACCATGCCGTGGTCGGTCGGGCCGATCTGCAGATCGCCGGTGATTTCGCTTTGCTTGTTGATGGTCATGACGGCCTCCGTGTTCGTTCTGGCCTAGCCTGAGGCGGGCGAACGGGCAAGTGCCTCGCGCGGTGCGAAACCTGCCATTGCCCCTTGCAATCCCGCGCGGCTGCCGCTAAATCCCCGCGCAGTGCCGCCTTAGCTCAGTTGGTTAGAGCACCAGATTGTGGATCTGGGGGTCCCCCGTTCGAGCCGGGGAGGCGGTACCACTCTCCAGACATCGCCGGAAACGCCGTCGCCGCGCCCCTCGCGCGCGTCCCGCGGCGATTCGTGCTTCCCGCGGGGGCGGGAAGGCTGTTGATCGTGTTTTCTGGCGGCTCAGCTGCGCCGCGCGAGGAAGGCCTCGAAAGCGTGCAGCGTGACTTCGGAGACGTGATGCTCGAGCCCCTCGGCGTCGAGCTCGGCGGTCTCCTGCGGCACGCCCACCGCGACCAGAAGATCGACGACGGTGCGATGGCGCGCCCGCACCCGCGCGGCGAGCGCTGCGCCCGTCTCGGTCAGGAACACGCCGCGATAGGGGCGCGACATGGCCAGCCCCTCGCGCTTGAGCCGCGCCACGGCCTTCGTCGCGGTCGGATGCGTCACCCCCATCCGCGCCGCGATATCGGTGATCCGCGCCTCGCCGAGATCCTGCGTGAGATCGTCGATCATCTCGGCGTAATCCTCGAGCACCGCCATCGACTGCGCCGCCCGCGCCTGGCTGAAGCGCGCGCTCGACACCGGCAGGGGCTCGGCCGTTTCCGGCCCAGTCTCGTCGAAATTGTCCATCATCTCCTCCGATGGGGAACACTTTACAGCCTCGGCTTCATCTTGAAAACCAGATGAAAGGTCAGGCTTTGCGACATTTTCCCGCGTGGCGTGTGGAAGCCCTTTGACAAAAGTGTAGCCGAGGCTATAAATCGGGGAAAAGTCGAAGGGCAGGGAGAGCCATGGAGACGCGCGACAGGCTGACGAGGCGGACGCAGACCGTGATGACGGCGGCGATTCATGGCCGCATCCGCGGGCCGCGGGTCTGGCTGGTGTTCCTCGGCCCGGCGGTGATCGCCTCGGTCGCCTATATGGACCCGGGCAATTACGCGACGAATATCCAGGCGGGGGCGGGCTATGGCTATGCGCTCCTTTGGGTCGTGCTGCTGGCCAATCTGATCGCGATGCTGTTCCAGGCGCTTTCCGCCAAGCTCGGCATCGTCACCGGCAAGAACCTCGCCGAGCTCAGCCGCGAGCATCTGCCGCGTCCGCTGGTGATCGCGATGTGGGCGGTGAGCGAGGTGGCGGCGATGGCGACCGACCTCGCCGAGTTTCTCGGCGGTGCGATCGGGCTTTCGCTGCTGCTTGGCATTCCGCTCCTCTGGGGCATGGCGATCACGGCCGTGGTCACCTATCTGATCCTCAGCTTCGAGGCCTTCGGCTTCCGCCCGATGGAGATCATCATCGGCGCGCTCGTCGGCGTGATCGGGATCTGCTACCTCGCCGAGGTGCTGATCGCGCCGATCCGCTGGGACGAGGCGATCTGGGGCCTGACCACGCCGAAACTGCCCGACATCGGCGCGCTGACGATCGCGGTGGGGATCATCGGCGCCACGGTGATGCCGCATGCGATCTATCTCCATTCGGGGCTGACGCAGCATCGCGCCCGGGTGCGCAACGATGAGGAGCGGCGTGCCGTGCTGCGCTTTTCCAACGTCGAGGTGATCGTCGCGCTGTCGGTCGCGGGCATGATCAACATGGCGATGGTGATGATGGCGGCCTCGGCCTTCCATCAGGGCCATGCCGAGGTGGCCGAGATCGAGACCGCCTATCACACGCTGACGCCGCTCCTTGGCGCGGCCTCGGCGGGGGTGTTCCTCGTCTCGCTGATCGCCTCGGGCGTCTCCTCCTCGGTCGTCGGCACGATGGCGGGGCAGATGATCATGCAGGGCTTTCTGCGGATCTCGGTGCCGCTCTGGCTGCGGCGCGCGGTGACGATGGTGCCGGCCTTCGCGGTGGTGCTGGCCGGTGCGAATGCGACGCAGGCGCTGGTGATGAGCCAGGTCGTGCTCTCGATCGCGCTGCCGGTGCCGATGCTGGCGCTGCTGTGGCTCACCGCGCGGCGCGAGGTGATGGGCGATTTCACCTCGACGCTCTGGGTGCGCGTGGGGGCCGGGGCGGGGGCGGCGCTGGTGCTCTGCCTGAACTTCGTGCTGCTCGCGCAGACCTTCGGCCTGCCGATCCCCTTCCTCGACGCCTGATCTTGCCCTTGGCCGCGCCCCCTGCGACACAGGGCCAAAAGGAGGCGACCATGGCCAAGATGATCCATTCGATGATCCGCGTGCTCGACGAGGCGCGTTCGCTCGCGTTCTACGACGCGGCCTTCGGGCTGAAGGTGGCGGAGCGGCTCGATTACCCCGAGTTCACGCTGATCTATCTTTCGAATGCCGAGGGCACGTTCGAACTCGAGCTCACGGTGAACAAGGGGCGGGCCGAGCCCTATGATCTCGGCACCGGCTACGGCCACCTTGCCGTTTCGGTCGAGGACGTCACCGCCGAGCACGCGCGGATGGAGGCGGCGGGGCTCGCGCCGCGCAAGCTCGTCGATTTCGCGCCGGCGGGGGAGGTGATCGCGCGCTTCTTCTTCATCGCCGATCCCGACGGCTACCAGATCGAGGTGCTCCAGCGCGGCGGGCGTTATCTCTGAGGGTTTCGCCGCGTCTGGGCGCGGCGACCCGCCGGGGGCTCTGCCCCCGGACCCCCGAGGTGTTTTCGGCAAGATGAAGGGGGTGGCCCCGGTCAGTCGATCATGCGGACGCTGCCGGACACACGGATGCTCGCGCCGGGTTCCGGCGTGATCTCCGCATGAAGGCGACAGGGCGTTCCCATATCCTCTCCCTGCAGGATCTCGATGGCGCCGTCATGGGGCCAGTGCTGGTCCCGCAGATAGCCCGCCAGTGCCGCAGCGGCGGCGCCGGTCGCGGGATCTTCGTAGATGCCGCCCCCCGCGAACGGGTTCCGGGCGTGAAAGAAGCGCGGGGTTTGCGCCTGCACGAGGGCGATCGTCGCGAACCCGTTGGCGCGCATCAGCGCCCGCCCGGCAGCCAGATCATAGCGCATCGCGGCCAGCCGCTCTCGGCTTTCCAGGGCGAGGATGAGGTGGCGCGCCCCACCTTCGGCAATGGCCGGGGGCAGGCGCGGGTCGAGATCTTCGGGGCGATAGCCGAAGAGGGCGAGGGCCGCTTGCAGAAGCTCCGCCGGGGCCGCTTCGCTGCGTGTGGGGGGCGACTGCAGCGCCGCGCTCAGATGGTCTGCGGAGCTGCGGCCCTCGACGGTGATCCGGGCATCGTTGAGTTGCAGGGCGAAGACCCCGTCGCCCAGGCGCCGCGCAAGGGCTGCCCCCAGCGCAATCGTCGCATGACCGCAGAAAGGGATCTCGATCTGCGGCGCGAAATACCGCACGCGCCAGGCCTCCCCCGCCGGCGCGGCGAAGGCGGTCTCCGAGTAACCGACCTGTGCCGCGACAGATTGCATGGTGGCGGGGTCCGGCAGATGCGCGCAGAGAACGACGCCGGCCGGGTTGCCGCCGATCGTTCCATCGCAAAAGGATGCCAGACGCGCGACGACAAGATCCTGGGGATACGACATGTGACCTGACGAATGTTCGAAGGGGGCGCTGCAAACTCTCTGGGGAGGCATAGCACGCCCAGGCGGCCTTTGGCATGCCTCTTCGGCCCTTGTCGCGCCGCGGATGGGCATGGACGTCATGAAAAAGGCCCCCTTGAGGGGGCCTTCGTGCGTCTTAGGTCGCGGCGCTCACTCCGGCAGGATGCGCACGCCGCCCTTTGCCGCCGAGGAGGCGAACATCGCGTAGGCCTTGAGCGCGGTCGAGACCTGGCGCGGGCGCGGGGCGGCGGGTTTCCAGGGCAGCGGGCCCTTGGCGGCGCGGCGCGCGGCAAGGGTCGCCTCGTCCACGGCGAGGTTGATCGTGCGGTTCGGGATGTCGATCTCGATCGTGTCGCCGGTTTCGACGAGACCGATCAGACCGCCTTCCTCCGCCTCGGGCGAGACGTGCCCGATCGAGAGCCCCGAGGTGCCGCCCGAGAAGCGGCCATCGGTGAGCAGGGCGCATTTCTTGCCGAGCCCCTTCGATTTCAGATAGCTCGTCGGGTAGAGCATTTCCTGCATGCCCGGCCCGCCGCGCGGCCCTTCGAAGCGGATCACCACGACCTCGCCCTCATGCACCTTGCCGGTGAGGATGCCGGAAACTGCGTCGTCCTGGCTCTCATAGACCTTCGCCGGGCCGGTGAACTTCAGGATCGAATCGTCGACGCCCGCGGTCTTCACGATGCAGCCGTTGAGCGCGACATTGCCGAAAAGCACCGCCAGACCGCCGTCCTTCGAGAAGGCATGTTCGGCGTCGCGGATTACGCCCGCGGCGCGGTCGCGATCGAGCTCCTTGTAGCGGTTGCCGGTCGAGAAGGCCTGCGTCGTGCGCACCCCGCCCGGGGCGGCGCGGTAGAATTCCTCGATGCCCGGGTCGTTCGCGGTGATCACGTCCCATTTCTGGATCGCCTCGCCGATCGTCGCGCTGTGCACGGTGCGCGCATCGGCATGGATCAGCCCGGCGCGGTTCATCTCGCCGAGGATGCCCATGATGCCGCCGGCGCGGTGCACGTCTTCCATATGCACGTCCTGTTTCGCGGGGGCGACCTTGCACAGGCAGGGCACCTTGCGGCTCAACCGGTCGATGTCATCCATGGTGAAATCGACCGCGCCCTCATGGGCGATGGCGAGCAGGTGCAGAACGGTGTTGGTCGAGCCGCCCATCGCGATATCGAGGCTCATCGCGTTCTCGAAAGCGTCGAAAGTGGCGATGTCGCGCGGCAAGAGGCCCTTTTCCTCGCCCTCGTAATGGCGCTTGGTGATTTCGACGATCTTGCGGCCCGCTTCGAGGAAGAGCTCCTTGCGGTCGGCATGCGTCGCCAGCATCGAGCCGTTGCCCGGCAGCGCGAGGCCCAGCGCCTCGGCGAGGCAGTTCATCGAGTTTGCGGTGAACATGCCCGAACACGACCCGCAGGTCGGGCAGGCGTTCTTCTCGAACTCGTCGACCTGCGCGTCGGTATAGGCGTCGTCCGCCGCGACCACCATCGCGTCGACGAGGTCGACAGCGTGCTCGAGGTCGTTCACCGTGACCTTGCCGGCCTCCATCGGGCCGCCGGAGACGAAGATCACCGGGATGTTCAGCCGCATCGCCGCCATCAGCATGCCGGGGGTGATCTTGTCGCAGTTCGAGATGCAGACCATCGCGTCGGCGCAATGGCCGTTGACCATGTATTCGACCGAGTCGGCGATCACCTCGCGCGAGGGCAGCGAATAGAGCATGCCGTCATGGCCCATCGCGATGCCGTCGTCGATCGCGATCGTGTTGAATTCCTTGGCGACGCCGCCGGCGGCCTCGATCTCGCGCGCGACCATCTGGCCGAGATCCTTGAGGTGGACGTGGCCGGGCACGAATTGCGTGAAGGAGTTCACCACCGCGATGATCGGCTTGCCGAAATCGCCGTCGGTCATGCCGGTGGCGCGCCAAAGGCCGCGCGCGCCGGCCATGTTGCGGCCATGGGTGGATTTGCGGGAACGGTAATAGGGCATGGGTTCCTCCGGGTCACCTCGCCTTGCGGCGTTGCGCCGTCATAGCGCAGCCCGGGCGGAAAAGCCAATCGCCAAAGGCGCGGGCGCGGCGTTTCCCCGCGTCGCGTGGGGGGAGGCGGGGGGGCAAGGCGGGGGGGCGAAAAGGGGACGGCGCCACCCCCGGGGGCGGCGCCGTCGGTCTCGGGCGGATCGGAGGAGGATCCCCCGCCCGAGGCGTCAGCTTTGTAGTTCGAGCTGGCGCGCGGCGTCGCGCAGCACGAATTTCTGGATCTTGCCGGTCGAGGTCTTCGGCAGATCGCCGAAGATCACCGTCTTCGGCGCCTTGAAGTGGGCCATGTTCTGGCGGCAGAAGGCGATCAGCTCCTTGTCGGTCACCGCCGAGCCCGCGCGCAGCTTGACGAAGGCGCAGGGCGTCTCGCCCCAGCGTTCGTGCGGGCGGGCGACGACGGCGGCCTCCATCACCTCGGGGTGCTTGTAGAGCACGTCCTCGACCTCGATCGAGGAGATGTTCTCGCCGCCCGAGATGATGATGTCCTTCGAGCGGTCCTTCAGCTCGATATAGCCATCGGGGTGCATCACGCCGAGGTCACCGGAGGCGAACCAGCCGCCGGCAAAGGCCTCGTCGGTGGCGGTGGGGTTTTTCAGGTAGCCCTTCATCACGTTGTTGCCGCGCATGAAGATCTCGCCCATCGTCACGCCATCGGCCGGCACCGGCTCCTGGGTGTCGGGGTTCGCCACCATGATCCCTTCCATCGCGTGGTTGCGCACGCCCTGACGCGCCTTGAGCTTGGCGCGTTCGGGCAGCGACAGCCCGTCCCATTCCTCGTGCCAGGCGCAGGTGACGCCGGGGCCGTAGGTCTCGGTCAGACCGTAGCCATGGGTCACGTCGAAGCCGAGCGCCTCCATCTTCTCGATGATGATCGCGGGCGGCGGGGCGCCGCCGGTCAGCACTTTGATCCCGGTCTGCAGGCCTTCCTTCATCTCGGCGGGCGCATGCACGAGCATGGCGAGCACGACCGAGGCGCCGCAGAAATGGGTGACCCCCTCTTCCTTCATCAGCCGGAAGATCGGCTCGTCGCGCACCGCACGCAGGCAGACGGCGACGCCCGCCGAGGCGGCGATCGTCCAGGGGAAGCACCAGCCGTTGCAATGGAACATCGGCAGCGTCCAGAGATAGACCGGGCGGTCCCCCATGTGCCAGGCGACGACATTGGTCAGCGCGTTCAGATGCGCGCCGCGGTGGTGATAGACGACGCCCTTCGGGTTGCCCGTCGTGCCCGAGGTGTAGTTGAGCGAGATCGCATCCCATTCGTCGGCCGGGCGGATCCATTCGAAATCGGCATCGCCCTCGGCGAGCAGTTCCTCATAGCCGATCTGGCCGATCTTGCGCGCCTCGCCAAAGGCCGGATCGGTGATGTCGATCACCAGCATGTCGCGGCGGCCCGAGATATGCACGGCGCGGTCGACGATCTCGGCGAATTCGGGATCGACGATGATCGCCTTCGCCTCGGCGTGGTTCAGGATGAAGGCCACCGCCTCGGCGTCGAGGCGGGTGTTGATCGCGTTGAGCACGGCGCCCGCCATCGGCACCGCGAAATGCGATTCGAACATCTCGGGGATGTTGGTCGCCATGATCGAGACGGTGTCACCGGTGCCGAAGCCGCGCTTCGCCAGCGCCGAGGCGAACTTGCGGCAGCGCGCGTAGGTCTCCCCCCAGGTGCGGCGCACGCCCTCGTAGACCAGCGCGAGCCGGTCCGGATAGACCTTGGCGGAGCGGTCCATGAGGCTCAGCGGCGTGATCGGCAGGTAGTTCGCGGGCGTCTTGTCGAGCCCGATGTCGTAGATGTTGTGTTTCATGCGTGGGTCTCCTCCAGGGCCGGGCGGCGGGGTGCGCCGCCCGGAAACAGTTGTGAACTCAGGTCTTGAGCGCCTTGCCGGTGCGCAGCATGTGGCGGATCCGCTCGAGCGTGAGCGGAATCTGCGTGAGCCGCACGAAAGCCGCGCGTTCGAGGGCGCGCATCTCCTCCTCGCCGATCACGGTGCCGGGGGCAGCCGCCCCGCCGGTGAGCGCCTCGGCGATCACCGTGTCGACCTCGAGATCGGCCGCCGAGAGCGTGCCCGCCGCGACGCGCGCGCGCAGCGGTTCAAGCAGCGTCTCCGCCATCGCCGCACCGCCAAGCACGACCGAGCCGGGCTTTGCCGCGCCGTAACCCGGCGCCATCGCCTCGGCCTGCGCCGCCGCCGCGTCGAGCACGTCGTCGGGGTGCATCACGATCTCCGCTGCCGGATCGAGCAGCGCGGCCGCCTGCGCCTCACGCGCCGAGCCCGCCGGGCGCGGCAGCAGCAGCGCGCCGAAGGCCGCAACGGTGCCCGCCTCGACGCCCTTCGCAGCCTGGCCGCGCATCAGGAGCGTCGTGGTGCCCCCCCAGCCGGGCAGGAGGCCGAGCGTATGCTCGGGCAGCGCGATCTTCGCCTCGGCATGGGCGACGACGGCGGTGCTGTGCAGCGTCACCTCGCAGCCGCCGCCAAGCGCAAGCCCGCGCAGCGCCGAGACGACCGGCACCGGCGCCCCGCGCAGCTGCGCGAAAAGCGTCTGTCCGCGCGCGATGAAGGCCTCGAGCGCGTCGAATTCGCCCGCCTCGATCCGCGCCGCCATCTCGCCGAGATTGGCGCCCGCCGAGAAGGCGCGCGGATCGTGGTTGCCGATCACCAGCGCGGTGATCTTGCCGCCGAGCTGCGCCAGCGTGGTCTCGATCATCGCATGCACGCCGCTGTCGATCGCGTTCATCTTGGTGTGCAGCTCGAGGCAGGCGACGCCCGCGCCGATGTCCCAGAGCGAGGCCGCCTCGTTGCCGGCAAGCGCGCTGCCTGCCTTCGCCCGGGCGAGCCGGTCCTTCGGCCCGCTCGCCTTGCCCTTCGCGGCCTCGACACCCTTGGCCGACAGCCCCATCGACGCGCGCGCCGTCTCGCTCAGCCCGTCGAGGATGCGGAACGGCCCGCGCCGCCAGGCGTAGCCCAGCTCCATCGCGGTATCGACATCGGCGGGGGCGGAGGCGATCTCGGCGGCGTGGTCCTGCGCGTAATGCAGCACGGTGCCGAGCACCGCGCGCGCATAGCTGCCAAGCGGGCCCTCATCGGCGAGCAGCGCCTCGAGGTCGCGCCCGCCGCCCGGCAGGTTCGCCGCGACGAAGCCGCTCTCGGCGACATAGGCGCCGGTCGCGGGGTCGATCACCTCGATCCCGCCCGGCGTTTTGCGGTAGAAACCGCCGCCCGCCTTGCGTCCGAAACGGCCCGCGGCGATCATCTCCTGCACCAGCTTCTGCGCCGGCAGGTCGAAGCGGTTGATCGTGTCCTCGGCGGGCAGCTCGCGCATCAGCGAGCCCCAGATCGAGGGGATCATGTCGACGCCGACGAGATCCATCAGCCCGAAAACGCCGGTGCGCGGCACGCCGAAGGCGGTGTGCACGGCATCGGCCTGTTCCGGCGTCAGCCCGAGGCGCAGCGCCTCGACGATCGCCACCGCCATCCAGGTGCAGCCGATGCGGTTGGCGATGAATCCGGGGGTGTCGCGGCATTCGATCACCGTCTTGCCCAGCGCCTTGCGCCCGGCCAGCGCGGCGCGCGCATAGGCTGCGCTGCCGGGCGGCGCCACCAGTTCGAGCAGCGCCATGTGCCGCGGCGGGTTGAAGAAATGGCTGATGACGAACTGTTCGGCAAAGGCCGGGCTGCGGCCCTCGATCAGCTCGGCGCGCGGGATCGTCGAGGTGTTCGAGGAAATCACCGCGCCGGGTTTCAGCAGCGGCTCGATCTTCGCGTAAAGGTCGCGCTTCACCGCGAGGTTCTCGATCACCGCCTCGACGATCCAGTCGGCATCCGCCAGCCGGCCGAGGTCGTCCTCGACATTGCCGGGGCGCACCAGCGCCACGGGCGCCGGGCCCATGAAGCCGCCGGCCTTGATCTGCGCGGCGATGCCCGCCTCGGCGCGGGCGTTGCGCCCCGCGTCCGAGGGGATGTCGAGCAGGTCGACCATGACGCCCGCATTGGCGAATTGCGCCGCGATCCCGGCGCCCATGTTGCCCGCGCCGATCACCGCCGCGCGCAGGCATCCGCTTTCCACCACGCCGAGGGCGCGTTTCATCTCTGTCATTTCATTGCCTCCAGAATTCCGGCGAGCCCGATGCCGCCCCCGATCCGCTTGTCACCCGCGCGCCGCCTTGGCGCCGCCCCGGAACGGGCGGCGGAGGGGGGATGGTGGCGCGGGATCATCGGTTGGGTCAGCATCGGGTCTCTCTTCATTCGGGGGAGGTCATTTCGCCAGGACGTATCGCCCCGGCGCATCCTCGAGCACCGGCAGCGCCCCCGTCTCGGGGCGGCGTGCGGGCACCCGCGGTTCGTCATCCTGCGCGGCGATCCAGGCGCCCCATTCGGGCCACCACGACCCGGGGTGATGGGTCGCCCCGGCCAGCCAGTCGGAGGGCCGCTCAGGGTAGTCGTCACGCAGCCAGTAGCCGTATTTCGGCCGCCCCGCCGGCGGGTTGATCACCCCGGCGATATGGCCCGAGCCGCCGAGCACGAATTTCACCGGCCCGCCGAGCAGACGGGTGGTCGGATAGATCGAGGTCCAGGGCGCGATATGGTCTTCCTTCGTGGCGAGCACGAAACAGGGCACGGTGATCTTCGACAGGTCGATCGGCGTGCCGTCGAGGATGATCTGCCCCGGGTGGCGCAGCCCGTTCTCGATATAGACGCGCTCGAGATACCACAGCAGCATCGCCGCGGGCAGCCGGGTGCTGTCGGCGTTCCAGTAGAGCAGGTCGAAGGCCGGCGGCTTCTGCCCCATCAGGTAGTTCATCACGTGGAAGGACCAGACGAGGTCGTTCTCGCGGATCATCGAGAACATGTCCTGCAGGTGGTGGTTCTCGAGATAGCCCTTCTCGGCCATGTGCTCGCGCAGCGCGGCAAGCCGGTCGCGGTCGATGAAAACGCCGATCTCGCCGACATCGGTGAAATCGACCATCGTCGCGAGCGTCGTCGCAGTGGCGATCCGGTCGTCGCCGCGCGCGGCGAGCAGCGCGAGCGTCGCCATCACCAGGATGCCGCCGATGCAGAAGCCGAGGATGTCGAAGCGGCGCTCGCCCGTCGCGCGCTCCATCGCCTCGAGCGCGGCGAGCGGGCCGAGCTTCATGTAATCCTCGAAGCTCATCGCGGCATGCTCGCGCGTCGGGTTCACCCAGGAGATCAGGAACACCGAATGCCCCTGTTCGAGCATGAAGCGCACCAGCGAATTGTCGGGGCGCATGTCGAAGATGTAGTATTTGTTGATCCAGGGCGGCACGAAAAGCAGCGGTCGGCGGTGCTGGTCGGGGCTGAGCGGCTCGTAATGGATCAGCTGCATCAGCGCGTTCTCGTAGACCACCTTGCCCGGGGTGGTGGCGAGGTCGCGCCCGACGGTGAAGGCCTGCGGATCGTTCGTCGCGATGTCGAGCCGGCCTTCGCCGCGTTCGAGATCCTCGACGAGGTTGCGGAACCCCTCGAGCAGGCTGCGCCCGTCGGTCTCGAACAGGCGCTCGCGCGCGGCGGGGTTCAGCATCAGGAAATTCGAGGGCGAAAGCGCGCTGAGCAGCTGGCGGGTGTAGAACCGCACGCGCAGGCTTTCCTTGGTGCCCTGCGGCAGCAGCTTGAGGAACTCCTCGGTCGCGTTTTCCAGCGCGAGATGACCGTCGCGCAGCCCGCGCGTCACCGGATCGGCATCCCAGCGGCGGTCGCGGAAACGCTTGTCGGCGACCTTGCCGCCCTCGCCGGTCCAGGCCGCCTGCCAGGCCTTCGCCCAGTCGAGCCAGAAATGCTGCGCCTGTTCGATCGCCTCGAAGGGGCGCTCGAAGAAGGTGGGCAGCGCGCGCAGATAGGCTTCGGCGACGGAGCGGATGTCGACGATCGAGAAATCCTCGCCGGTGACCTTGGCCGAGGCGGTCTGCTGCGCGCGCGCGAGCACCGCCTGCAGCCGGGTCATCAGGTCAACGAATTCCGCGCTTTGCCGGGCGAATTCACTCGTTTCCGCCGGTGAATGGTCGGTCTCTTGCGTGTCGGTCATTGCGGGCTCCTCCCCGAGCGCACAGGTTTCATGGATCGGACCTGGCCCCCTCCTGAGGTCTGGCCCGACGGGCATTCTGCGCCCCCGGTGCGCAGCTGCAAGCCCTGCTTTGCCGCAAGACCTGCGGCACGGCGGCCTGCGTGAAACGGGCAGGCCCCGGTCGACCGGCGCGCGCGGCGCGCCCGCAGGGATGCGGTTGCGGACAGGATGGGCCCTCCGGCGGCCGGACCTCCCCCGGCCCGGCTCGATCGCGAGATTAGCCATGCAGATGTTGCGCAATTTTAGGTGAAATGTATCGAATTATGACAGATGTCAGGTCGGGCTTTGGATCGGGGCGGCGCTGACGCATTGTGCCGCCACCCGAAGGGGACCAGAGCAAGACCGGGATCACGTCCGGGGGGGAGAGATGACCGATCAGAGCAGCCGGCGCGACCTGCCCGACCTCGTGCTGCAAGGGCTGAGCCAGCTCGAGCAGGGCTTCACCGTCTTCGACCGCGATCTGCGGCTCGTCGCCTGGAACGACCGCTTCCTGCAGATGTGCGGTTTCGTCCCCGCGCTCGCCTTTCCGGGGGCGGAATTCGGCACTTTCATCCGCGACGCGACGCTGCGCGGCGAATACGGGCCGGGCGAGCCCGAGGCGATCATCGCCGAGCGGGTCGGGCGCGCGCGCCGCCCCGAGCGCCACCATTACGAGCGCACGCGACCGAACGGGCAGGTGCTCGAGGTGACCAACACGCCGCTGCCCGAGGGCGGTTTCGTCACCATCTACACCGACATCACCGCGCGCCGCGATCAGGAGGCGCAGCTGCATGAGCTGGTGCGCGAACGCACCCGGGCGCTTGCGCTGAGCGAGGCGCGGCTCAAGCTGATCGCCGACGAGGTGCCCGCCGGCATCGCCCATATCGACCGCGAGCTGAAGATCCTCTACGCCAACCGCCGCTTTGCCGCGGCCTATGGTTACCGGCCCGAGGAGGTGATCGGCCTCAACGCGACCGAGGTGCTGCATCCGCGCACGATGCGCGGATCGGAGCGCTTCTTCGAGCAGGCGCGGCGCGGCGCGCTCGTCGATTTCGAGATGCGCATCGAACTGCCCGACGGCCGGATCAAGGATATCCGCACGCTGCTGCGCCCGGAGAAACCCTCGAGCGGGGAGGTGATCGGTTTCTACCTGCTCTCGATCGACGTGACCCGGCGCAAGGCGGTGATGTCGGCGCTGATGGGGGCGCAGAAGATGGATGCGCTTGGCCGCATGGCGAGCGGAATCTCGCATGATTTCAATAACCTGCTCACCATCATCCTCGGCAATCTGGTGCCGCTCGAGGAGATCCTGGGCGAGGGGGAACTGGTCTCCGACTACGTCGCTCCGGCGATCGCGGCGGCGCGGCGCGGCTCGGCGCTGACGCAGCGGCTGCTGACGCTTGCCCGGCGCGAGCAATATGCGCCGGAGGCCACCGACATCCCCGGCGCGGTGGAGGAGATCTGCGCGCTCCTGCGCTCCTCGCTGCCGCGTGCGCTGACGATCGAGCTTTCGAGCGCGGCCGGGGTGCCCGCGGCGCTGGTCGACCGCGCGCAGCTCGAGATGGCGCTCCTCAACCTCGCGCTCAACGCGCGCGACGCGACCGGGGGCAGCGGGCGGATCCGCATCGAGGTGGAGCGCTACCCGCTGCCGGCGGAGGAGGCGGAGCTTTTGCGCCTGCCGGCCGGCCCCTATGTCCGGCTGCGCTTTGCCGATGACGGCGGCGGCATGTCGGCCGAGCAGGTCGAGCGCGTCTTCGAACCCTTCTACACCTCGAAGGCGGCGGGGGCGGGCTCCGGCCTCGGGCTTTCGATGGTCTATGGGTTCGTCAAGCAGTCGAACGGCTCGATCTCGGTCGAGAGCGCGCCGGGACAGGGGGCGGTGTTCACCATCCTGCTGCCGGGCGTGGCGCTGACCCAGCCCGGCGCCGCGCCCGCGGCGGAGGGCGCCACGCAGGAGGCGGGCGCCCTGGCCGAAGCGCCCGAGCTTCTGCTCCTCGTCGAGGATGACCGCGAGGTGCGCCGCACGATCCGGCGTCAGCTTTCGGCGCTGGGCTTTGCGCTCCTTGAGGCCGAAACCGGCGACGAGGCGCTGCGGCTGATCGACCGGGTCGAGGGCATCGGCCTCGTGCTGAGCGACATCGACATGCCGGGGCGCACCGACGGTTTCGCGCTGGCGCGGGTGCTGCGCGCGGGTCATCCCCGGGTCGCCGTCGCGCTGATGAGCGGGCAGGCCGATGTCGGCCCTGTGGCACCGGGCGGGCTTGCGGCGCTGCCGCTTCTGCGCAAACCTTTCACCGAGGCGCAGCTCGCCGAGGCCCTCGGCCGGGCGCGCGCGGCGGTGCGCATCGGCGCCGCCGGAGAGCTGCTTGCGGAGCGGGGGCGGGAATGACGGCGCTGGTCTATCTGCTCGAGGATGACATCGACATCTGTCGGCTGATCGAGCGCAGCCTCGGCCGGCAGGGCTTCGTCACGCGCAGCTTCCGCCGGCTCGCGGAATTCGAGCGCGAGCTGCGCCGGCAGATCCCCGACCTCTGCCTGATCGACCTCTCGCTGCCCGATGGCGACGGGCTGAGCCTGATCAACGGCGGGCTTCTGCCCGAGGGCGTGCCGCGGGTGATCGTGACCGGGCGCGGCTCGGTCACCGACCGCGTCGTCGGGCTGGAGATCGGCGCCGACGATTACATCGTGAAACCCTTCGAGCCGCGCGAGCTGGTGGCGCGGCTGCGCGCGGTGCTGCGCCGCTCGCGGATCGCCCGCGGCGCGAGCGGCGCGGCGGCGCAGCGCACGGTGGCGCGTTTCGGCGAATGGCACGCGGATCTGAGCGCCTGCACCCTCGTCCATCTCGACGGCCATCGCGTGCGGCTCAGCTCCTCGGAGAACAGCCTGCTCGAGGCCTTCTTGCGCGCCCCGGGCCGGGTGCTGAGCCGCTCGGCGCTGCTCGACGCGACGCATGGCCGCTCGAACGAGCCCTTCGATCGCAGCATGGATGCGCGGATCTGCCGGCTGCGCCGCAAGCTTACCGCAGACCCGGCCGAGGAGGAGCTGATCCGCACCGTCTATGGCGCGGGCTATATCTTCGTGGCCGAGGTCGACTGGGAGCGCTGAGCCTCAGGGCCCGAGATAGGCGGCAAGCGCGGGCGGCGGCGCGTCGAGGAGCGGGCCGGTCGGCTGCGGCGGATGGGCCACGCCCTCGGCCACGAGCACCGTCTCGGGGCAAAGCGCGCGGGCATCGGCGGGATCGTGGGAGACCATCATCAGCGTGGTGCCCTGTTCGGTCGCGATCTCGGCGGTGAGCGCGAGCATCTCGGATTTCAGCGCGGGGCCGAGCGCGGCGAAGGGTTCGTCGAGCAAAAGGAGCGGGCGCGCGCGCAGCAGCGCGCGGGCAAGGGCCACCCGGCTTTGTTGCCCGCCGGAGAGTTCCGCGGGTTTGCGCGCGCCAAGCCCCGTGAGGCCGGTGCGGGCAAGGGCGGCCTCGATCTGCGCGAGCTCGGTGCGGCTCAGGTGCAGCTTCGGGTCGAGGCCGAGGCCGATGTTTTGCGCGACGCTCAGATGCGGGAAGAGGTTCTGGTCCTGGAACAGGATCGAGAGCGGGCGGCGGCCCGGGGGCGTTGCGGTGATCTCCTCGCCTGCCCAGAGGATGCGGCCGGAGGTGGGGGCAAGGAAGCCCGCAATCGCGGAAAGCAGCGTCGATTTGCCGGCGCCCGAGGGGCCGATCACCGCGACGCGGGCGCGCGGCGCAAGGGTGAAATCGGCGGTGAGGCGGAAATCGCCCTGGGAAAGCAGGAGCTTATCGAGGGTCAGCATGCTGTCCGATCCGGTCGAGCGCGAAGAAGAGCGCGAAGGTGAGGCCCATCAGCAGGCAGGCGGCGCCGGCGGCCTGATCCATCCGGTAGCTGCCCATCAGCTGGTAAAGCGCGAG
>NZ_JBFXGV010000031.1:0-39822 GCF_050177655.1 Paenirhodobacter sp. | reverse complement strand
GATATTTCCAGGTGATCGCCGAGCCGGTCTCGACCTGGGTCCACATCACCTTCGCCCGCGCCTCGCGGCAATCCGCGCGCTTGGTGACGAAGTTGTAGATGCCGCCCTTGCCTTCCTCGTCGCCGGGGAACCAGTTCTGCACCGTCGAATATTTCACCTCGCCATCCTCGAGGATGACGATCTCGACCACTGCGGCGTGCAGCTGCGCGGTGTCGCGCTTCGGCGCGGTGCAGCCCTCGAGGTAGCTCACATAGGCGCCGCGGTCGCAGATGATCAGCGTGCGCTCGAACTGCCCGGTGTTTTCGGCGTTGATCCGGAAATAGGTCGACAGCTCCATCGGGCAGCGCGTGCCCGGCGGAACGTAGACGAAGGAACCGTCGGAAAACACGGCGGAATTCAGCGTGGCGAAGAAGTTGTCGGTCTGCGGCACGACCGAGCCGAGGTATTTCTTCACCAGCTCCGGGTGTTCCTTGATCGCCTCGGAGATCGAGCAGAAGATCACCCCCGCCTCGGCGAGCTTCGCCTTGAAGGTGGTGCCCACGGAAACCGAATCGAACACCGCATCGACGGCGACCTGACGCTCGCCCTCGACCATGTTCTCGGCGCCCTCGACGCCCGCGAGGATCAGCTGTTCCTTCAGCGGAATGCCGAGCTTTTCATAGGTGGCGAGCAGCTTCGGATCGACCTCATCGAGCGATTTCGGCTTGGTCTCCATGCTTTTCGGGCGCGCGTAATAGTAAAGATCCTGGTAGTCGATCTTCGGCACATCGAGCAGCGCCCAATGCGGCTCCTCCATGCTCTCCCAGCGGCGCCAGGCCGCGAGACGCCAGTCGAGCATCCATTCCGGCTCGTCGTTCTTCTTCGAAATCAGCCGCACGATCTCCTCGGAAATGCCCTTCGGGGCATAATCCATCTCGATCTCGGTCTCCCAACCGTATTTGTAGGCGCCCATGTTCTGGACCGTCTCGACCGTCTCGCGGTCCACGCCCTCGCGGATGTCCTGATCTTGTTCCAAAGCGTCTTTCCCTTCCGCGTCAGTGCCTTGCGCGGTGTTTCTCATGTGCCGACCGAAACGCCTCGGCAAAGCGCAACACGTCTTCCCTCGTCACCCCGGGCCCGATCGAGATCCGCAGCGCGCATCCCGCATCGGCTTCGGACCAGCCCATCGCGGCAAGCACCTTGCTCGCGCGGACCTTGCCCGAGGAACAGGCCGACCCCGCCGATACCGCATGGCCCATCAGGTCCAGCCGCATCACCTGGGTCTCCCCCTTCCAGCCGGGGCTGATCACCGAAAGCGTGTTGGGCAGGATCGCAGGCGGTTCTCCCGTCGCCCGCGCCCCGTCCGTTGCGCCTTCCGGCATCTCCCAACCGGGAAAATAGACTTCTTTAGTCGGATATTCCAGAGCGTTCTTTAGAATATCTCTAACTTCGGCGACCTCGCCCCAGACCCCCGCCGCCAGATCGCGCGCCGCGGCCTCCGCCGCCGCCCCGAAACCGGCGATGCCGATCAGGTTCTCGGTGCCCGCGCGGCGCCCCATCTCCTGCCCGCCGCCGCGCAGCTGCGCCGCGATCTCGGTGCCGCGTTTCACGATCAGCGCGCCGATCCCCTTCGGCCCGCCGAGCTTGTGCGCCGAGACGATGCCGCAGGTGACGCCCATCCAGTTGAAGGCGATCGGCAGCTTGCCGAAGCCCTGGGTGAGATCGGAGGCCCAAAGCCCCTCGGGCAGCGCCTGGATCACCCCGGTCTCGCTATTGGCGAGCTGCAGCGTCGCGCGCGCCGGATCGGCGACACGGACGCGGCCAAAGCCATCGACCGGCAGCGCCGCATCGCACCAGGCCGAGACCGCGTCATGCTCGACCGGCGCGCAGGCGATGCCCCGGCCAGCGAGCGCCAGCGCCGAAGCCTCGGTCGCGCCCGATGTGAAGATGATATCCGCCCCCTCGGCCCCCAGCGCCGCCGCGATCTGGCCGCGCGCGCGCTCGATCAGCGCATTCGCGGCGCGCCCCTCGGCATGCACGCTCGAGGGATTGCCCGAGACCTCCATCGCCGCGATCATCGCCGCCTTCGCCTCGGGGCGCAGCGGCGTCGTGGCGTTCCAGTCGAGATAGAGCCGTTCCATCAGGCCGCGCTCCCGCCCCCGGCCGAGGACGCTCCGCGGGGGATATTTATGTCACTTTGGAAACCCGCTTCCAAAGTGCCGAAATATCCCCGCCGGAGGCATCCGCCCCCGCCGCAGGCGCCGTCCGCTGTCATTCGTCCACCACCGAGAACAGGTTGCGCACCGCCGGGCAGGGTTTCAGCGTGTTCCGCACCACATCTTCGAGCGTGGTCTGGTGCAGGAAGACGAAGACCTGCGCCGAGAGGCTTTCCCAGAGCCGGTTCGTCAGCGACTGCGCGCGGCTCCCAGAGATCCCGCCCGAGGCGCCGGCGCCGACATGCAGCGCCGAGACGGTCTCGTCCACCGCCTCGAAGATCTCGGAGACGCGGATCTCCTTCGGCTCCTTCGCGAGCCGGTAGCCGCCCCCCGGGCCGCGCACCGAGGCCACGAGCCCGGCGCGCCGCAGCCGCACGAAAAGCTGTTCGAGATAGGGCAGCGAGATGTCCTGCCGCTTCGAGATTTCCGCAAGCGAGGTCATCTGCCCGGCGCCCACCGTGGCGAGATCGACCAGCGCGACCATCGCATAACGCCCCTTCGTCGAAAGTTTCATCTGCACCCCCTCCAGAGCCTGCGGCGAAACCGGCCCGACACGGCGAAACCCCGCCAGAGCATTGACGCCGCGCCTTGGGCCGCTTAACTCCAATGCACCCGAGTTCCCGCCATCGTGGCGGGATCGCTTCGTCCTAGGGTAGCCGAGCGAAAGCGTCAAGTTAGCGCGCCGTCGCACCCCGGGCCGGAGCCGAGATTGAGCAGGCGAGAGACGATGCCCGAAGTCATTTTTCCCGGTCCCGAAGGTCGCCTCGAAGGCCGGTACCATCCGCAACCGATCCCGGACGCGCCGATCGCGATCATCCTGCATCCCGATCCCCAGTTCGGCGGCACGATGAACAATCGCGTCGTCTACAATCTGCATTACGCCTTCCACAAGATCGGCTTCACCGTGCTGCGCTTCAACTTCCGCGGCGTGGGGCGGAGCCAGGGCGAATACGACCAGGGCATCGGCGAGCTTTCCGACGCCGCCTCGGCGCTCGACTATCTGCAGGCGATGAACCCGAACTCGAAGCATTGCTGGGTTGCGGGCTTCTCCTTCGGCGCCTGGATCGGGATGCAGCTGCTGATGCGCCGCCCCGAGATCACCGGTTTCATCTCGGTCGCCCCGCCGGCGAACATGTATGATTTCAGCTTCCTCGCGCCCTGCCCCTCGTCCGGCCTCATCATCAACGGCTCGGCCGACCGCGTCGCGCCGCCGAAGGATACCGCGACGCTCGTTTCAAAGCTGCGCGAGCAGAAGGGGATCACGATTTCCCACGAGGAAATCGAGGGCGCCGATCACTTCTTCAAGGATGACGAAGCCCACATGAAGCCGATGATCGACACGGTCCAGGCCTATGTGAAGCGGCGCCTGACCGAGGGGTCGCGCTGAGATGGCCCTGCTCGAGGAGCTGGCCGAGGCGCTCGCCGCCGATGTGATGGCGGCGCAGCGCGAGTTCGGCGAAAAGGCGGAACGGCTTTACGTCGAGGTCGGCAATTACATCGGCACCTCCTCGCCCTCGCTGCAGGAGGCCTTCATGACCGCCTGCCGGCTCCACATGGCCGCCGACCGGGGGCGCGATTTCTTCGAGACCCGACTCAAGGCGCTGAAGGGCGCGGCATGAGCGCGCTCGACCGGCAATTCGCCTTCCTGCGCGAGGTGGAAAAGCTGAAATCGGTGACGCGCGCGACGCCGATCCACGACGCCTCGCGCCCCGAGAACTCGGCCGAGCACAGCTGGACGCTCGCGCTTTACGCGCTGGTGCTGGCCGATCAGGCCGCGCCCGGGGTCGATGTGACGCGCGCGGTGAAGATGCTGCTGATCCATGACCTCGTCGAGATCGACGTCGGCGATGTGCCGATCCATTCCGGCAATGGCCAGGCGCATGACTCGGCCGCGGTCCAGGCTGCGGAAGCGGCCGCCGCGAAACGGATTTTCGGTTTGCTTCCCAATCCGTTGGGCGACGATCTTCATGTTCTCTGGCAAGAGTTCGAAGCCGCCGAAACCCCCACCGCGATCTTTGCGAAATCGCTCGACCGGGTGCAGCCGGTGCTGCTCAACGAACAATCGGGCGGCGGGTCCTGGGTGGAATACGACGTCACCTGGCCGCAGCTCGAAACCCGCGTCGGAGCCAAGATCGCCCGCGGCCTGCCCGGTGTCTGGGTCTGGGTGCAGGCCAGGATCCGACCGTGGTTTTCCGCCCGGGGGCGCTGATCCTCGCGGCGCTTGGCGCCGCGCTCGCCGTCGCGATCGCGGGCGGGGTGAGTGGCCTTGCCGATGTGGATTGGCAGGTCTGCCTCGACCAGTCCGACGGCAGCCATCCCGAACTGCTGCGGGTGTCGGATCGCCCGCTGGCCGAGCAGGCGCGGCTGGTGCTGCACCACATGGCGGAGACGCCGTGGACCGCCCTGCGCTCCACGCGGCAACTCTCGCTTGCGCTGATCCTGCTTGCGCTCGTCTATCTGCCGCCCCTCCTGCTCGCCCTGCCCGCCGCGCTAGCGCAATCGGGCCGCACGCGGATCTGTTTCGGGCTGGCGCTCGTCGCTCTGGTGGCGACCGAGGTCGTGCTTTTGCTGCCGCCCGAGCATTGGCACCAATGTGACCGCAAGGGGCCGCAGACCTTCGCGATCTTTGTCTTCGCGCCCTTCATCGCGCTGGTCTTCGCCGGCGGCGCGATCGCCCTGCGCGCGATCTGGGGGAGGAACGCGCGATGAAGCTCCTTGCGACCGCCCTGCGCTTTGGTCTTGCGGCGCTTGCGCCGATCCTCGCGCTGATCCTCGTCGATCTCGTGCTGCTCTTCGCCCTTCCGCTGCTGCCCGACCCGCCGGGGCGCGGGGTCACCATCGGCCTTGCGCTGCTGCGCCTTCTGCTCGCCGTGGGGGCGATCGCGCTCACCGGGCGGATCGCGGCGCCCGGCGATCTGCGCCAGTTCCTCAACGTGATGACGACCGGCTGGGTCGCGCTTTTCGTGGGCAATCTGCTGCTCACCGGATATGGTCGCCCGCTCCTGACCGCCCTCGATCTGCGGGCGAGCGACGCGCTCTATTCCGCGGTTCTGCTCTGGCTGGCCGAGGCGCTTCCGGGTGCCGGTTTCGCGGCCTTCTGGTGGCTGCGGCGAAATTCGGTATACCAAGGCATACAGCACTAGCCAGCCGCTCCGAAACGGGATAAAAGGCGGCCAAACGAGTCACCCAACGCGGAGGAATCCATGTCGAAGATCAAGGTAGCCAACCCCGTCGTCGAGCTCGACGGCGACGAGATGACCCGGATCATCTGGGAATTCATCAAGAAAAAGCTGATCCTGCCCTATCTCGACATCGACCTGAAGTACTACGACCTCGGCATCGAGCATCGCGATGCGACCGAGGATCAGGTCACGATCGACGCCGCGAACGCGATCAAGGAATATGGCGTCGGCGTGAAATGCGCCACGATCACGCCGGACGAAGCCCGCGTCGAGGAATTCGGCCTCAAGAAGATGTGGAAATCGCCGAACGGCACGATCCGCAACATCCTCGGCGGCGTGATCTTCCGCGAGCCGATCATCTGCAAGAACGTGCCGCGGCTCGTTCCGGGCTGGACCCAGCCGATCGTCGTCGGCCGTCACGCCTTCGGCGACCAGTACAAGGCGACCGACTTCCGCTTCCCCGGCAAGGGCAAGATCACGATGAAATTCGTGGGCGAAGACGGCACCGTGCAGGAATATGACGTGTTCGACGCGCCCGGCGCCGGTGTCGCGATGGGCATGTACAACCTCGACCAGTCGATCATCGACTTCGCCCGCTCCTCGATGAACTACGGCCTGCTCAAGGGCTGGCCGGTCTATCTCTCGACCAAGAACACCATCCTCAAGGCCTATGACGGCCGCTTCAAGGATCTGTTCCAGAAGGTCTATGAGGAAGAGTTCGAGGCCGAGTTCAAGAAGGCCGGCATCCATTACGAGCACCGCCTGATCGACGACATGGTCGCCTCGGCGCTGAAGTGGTCGGGCGGCTATATCTGGGCCTGCAAGAACTACGACGGCGACGTGCAGTCGGATACCGTGGCGCAGGGCTTCGGCTCGCTCGGTCTGATGACCTCGGTGCTGATGACGCCCGATGGCAAGACGGTCGAGGCGGAAGCGGCGCATGGCACCGTGACCCGTCACTACCGCCAGCACCAGGCCGGCAAGGAAACCTCGACGAACTCGATCGCCTCGATCTTCGCCTGGACCGGCGGTCTGAAGCATCGCGCGAAGCTCGACAACAACACCGCGCTGATGAACTTCGCCACCACGCTCGAGAAGGTCTGCGTGCAGACCGTCGAGGATGGTTTCATGACGAAGGATCTCGCGCTGCTCGTCGGCCCGGATCAGAAGTGGCTCACCACCATGGGCTATCTCGAGAAGGTGGACGAATACCTGAACAAGGCGCTGGCCGGCTGAAGAAGCCCGCCGCGCAGGGAGGGAAGGGCCGGCGCTTGCGCCGGCCCTTTTCGTTCGAGAAAGGAAGACGGATGCTCCCCCGGAACGACGATATTCGCTGGCCGATGCAAACGGCGCTGCTGCTGATTCTGGCGGGGCTCTGGATCCAGCTGCGCACCCTCGCCCGCGCCCGCGCCATGGGCGGCGAGATGTGGCTGCAGGGCGACTGGCTCATCAATCTCGCCGCGGGGCCGATCCGGCGCGGCCCGATGGGATCGGCCTTCCTCTGGCTGTCCGATCGTCTCGGCCTCGCGCCGCTCGATGCGGTGGTGATCGTGCAGGCGGTGCTGAGCCTCGCGCTTTTCGGCGGCACCGCGCTGCTCCTGCGCCGCCAAAACTCCCCCGCCTCCGTGCTCGCGGTGGTTTCGGCCGGGTTCTTCCCGCTGCTCTGGGGCGTCGATCCGATCTCCGGCCTGCGCAAGGAGCTGTTCGGCCTGCTGGCGCTGCTGCTCCTGGTCTGGCCCGCCACCGGGCCGCGCCGCAGCGGGCTCATCGCGCTCTCCGCGCTGCTGCTCGCCATCGGTGCCGTCGGGCACGAGGCGCTGGTGCTCTTCTTCCCCGCCTGGCTGATCGCGCTTTTCCTGCTGCGCGGCGATACCCCGATAACCGTGCTCGTCCTCTCGGCGCTGCTGCTCGGCCTCGCGCTGCTCGGCGCGGGCGGCTACGCGCTGATGCATGCCCGCCTCGGGGACGCCTCCCCCCTTTGCACCGCGATCCGGCAGCGCGGCCCGGTGTCCGAGCATTTCTGCGCGGGCGCCATCGGCTGGCTCGCCGATCCCGAGAACGGCCCGGCCAAGGTGCGCGCGGCGCTCGCCCGCAACCCCGCGCTCTGGAGCCTGCCGCTGGCCGCGCTCGCCGCCATCGCGCCGCTCGCGCGGCTGTGGTGGCTTTGCGGGCCGCGCGACCGGCGCGGCTGGGCGCTGATCGCCGCCGGTCTGCCCTTCACCCTGCTCTATCCGATCGGGCTCGACTGGGGGCGCTGGCTCGCGCTGCAGGTCTCGGTCGCGAGCCTGCTGTGGCTTGGCCTCGGCGCGCGCGGAGCGCTGCGCACGCGCGGGCTGAGCGCCCGGGAATTTGTCCTCTGGCTGGCGCTTGCGCTCTGCGTCGGAATTGCCCATGGTCCCGTCGTCATTCCCTTCGGCTTTCTGCACGGTCTCGTGCGCAGCCTGATCTGACCCGGACCGGACCCCCTCATGATGCTGCTCACCTCGCCCGCCCCCGATCGCCACACGCCCCTCGAAGACGCGCAGGGGCTCGTCTCCGGCACGATGCTCACCGCGCTTTCGGTGAGCTTCCTGCATGGCTCCGGCCTTTTCACCGGGCAGATCGCGGGGCTCTCGCTGGTGCTGAGCTATCTCACCGGCTGGGGCTTCGGCGCGATCTTCTTTTGTCTGAACCTGCCCTTCTACTGGCTGGCCTTCCGCCGGATGGGGGCGAAGTTCACGCTGAAAACCTTCACCGCGATCGCGCTGATGTCCGGTTTCACCACGCTCGCGCCGAATGTACTCGCCTTCGCGCAGCTGAACGTGGCGGCGGCGGCGGTGCTTGCCGGGGTGATCTCCGGCGCCGGGCTGCTCATGCTCTTCCGCCACGGGGCGAGCCTTGGCGGCGTCGGCATCGTCGCGCTTTACCTACAGGACAAGACCGGGTTCAAGGCGGGCAAGACGCAGGTGATCTTCGATTGCGGCGTGTTCCTCTTCGCCGCCTTCGTGCTGCCCTTCGACAAGGTGCTCTGGTCGCTTCTGGGCGCGATGGTGCTCAACGTCATCATCCTGATCAACCATCGCCGCGACCGCTACATCGCGAAATGAGCCATGCGCCGGGCGCAGCCCTCCCATGCGCAGACACGCATGGACGCCGCAGCGCAGCAGGCGCATCATTAGGTCATGAGTGCTGACCTTACTTCCGACCGCCACTACACTTTCTTCGAGGACATCCAGGGCCTCGTGATCGCCTCGGCGCAGGCGGCGCTCGGCATTCACCTGCTGCGCGCGGCAGGTCTCGTCACCGGCGGCACCGCGGGGGCGGCGCTGATCCTGAGCTATGCGACGGGCTGGAGCTTCGGCCTCGTCTTCTTCGTGATCAACATCCCCTTCTACGGCTTTGCCTGGATGGCGCGCGGGCCGGTGTTCTGCGTCAAAAGCCTGACCACCGTCACCCTCGTCTCGCTGATGGCGGAGGCGCTGAAGCCGGTCTTCCACATCGCCGAGCTGCAACCGGGCGTGGCCGCGGTGCTCTTCGGCGTCTCGGCGGGGGTCGGGCTGCTCGGCCTCTTCCGCCATTCCGGCTCGCTCGGCGGGGTTTCGATCGTTGCGGTGATCCTCCAGGACAGGTTCGGCTTCAAGGCGGGCTGGACGCAGACGATCCACGACCTGATCCTCTTTGCGATCGCCTTCTTCATCCTGCCGCCCGAGCGCGTGCTCTGGTCGCTGCTCGGCGCGGTGATCCTGAATTTCGTGATTGCCTTCAACCATCGGCGCGACTGGTATATCGTCACCTGACACCAGCCCGGGCCGCCCTTGAAAACCTATCTCTTCCTTCTGATCGCCGTCGCCTTCGAAACCTTCGGCTCGAGCTGCCTGCAAGCCTCGAACCAGTTCACCCGGCTTTGGCCCTCGCTCGGCGTGATCGCGGGGTTCGCCGGCGCCTTCTGGTTCTTCTCGCTGGTGCTCAAGGTGCTGCCGCTCGGCGTGACCTATGCAATGTGGTCCGGCATCGGCATGGTGCTGATCGCGGGGGCGGGATTCCTCTTCTTCGGGCAGAAGCTCGACCTTGCCGCGATGCTCGGGATTGCCCTGATCATTGCCGGAATCCTCGTCATCAACCTGTTTTCCACCTCCGCTACGCATTAGCGCGGCGCTTCGGGCTGGCGCTTGCGCCGCTTTTCGACTAGAGCCGGGCCAAATCTCGAACAGGCGGACCCCATGGACATTCGCAATATTGCGATCATCGCACACGTTGACCACGGCAAGACCACGCTCGTGGACAAGCTTCTGAGCCAATCCGGCTCCTTCCGCGAAAATCAGGCCGTGGCCGAACGCGCGATGGACAGCAACGACATCGAACGCGAACGCGGCATCACCATCCTCGCCAAGGCGACCTCGGTCGAATGGAAGGGCACGCGGATCAATATCGTCGACACCCCCGGCCACGCCGATTTCGGCGGCGAGGTGGAGCGCATCCTGAGCATGGTGGACGGTGTCTGCCTGCTCGTCGATGCCGCCGAAGGCCCGATGCCGCAGACGAAATTCGTGACCTCCAAGGCGCTTGCGCTGGGTCTCAAGCCGATCGTCGTGCTGAACAAGGTCGACAAGCCCGCCGCCGAACCCGATCGCGCGCTCAACGAGGTCTTCGACCTCTTCGCGAACCTCGGCGCCAGTGACGAGCAGCTCGACTTCCCGCATCTCTATGCCTCGGGCATCGGCGGCTGGGCGGATACCGAACTCGACGGGCCGCGCAAGGATCTCTCCGCGCTCTTCGATCTGATCGTGAAACATGTCGAGCCGCCGAAGCAGCTCGCCCATGCGGCCGACCCCTTCCGCATGCTCGCCACCACGCTGTCGGCTGACCCGTTCATCGGCCGCATCCTGACCGGGCGCGTCGAGTCGGGCACGCTCAAGGTCGGCGACAGCCTCAAGGCGCTCTCGCGCACCGGCGAGCGGATCGAGCAGTTCCGCTGCACCAAGATCCTCGCCTTCCGCGGGTTGAACCAGCAGCCGATCGACGAGGCCGTCGCGGGCGACATCGTCACCGTCGCCGGCATGTCGAAGGCCACCGTGGCCGACACGCTCTGCGCGCTCGAGGTCGACACCGCGCTGCCCTCGCAGCCGATCGACCCGCCGACGATCTCGGTCACCTTCGGCATCAACGACAGCCCGCTCGCCGGCAAGGACGGCAACAAGGTGCAGTCGCGCGTGATCCGCGAGCGGCTGATGCGCGAGGCGGAAACCAATGTCGCGATCCGCATCGAGGACACCCCCGGCGGCGAGGCCTTCATCGTCTCGGGCCGCGGTGAACTGCAGATGGGCGTGCTGATCGAGAACATGCGCCGCGAGGGGTTCGAGCTCTCGATCTCCCGCCCGCGCGTGATCTTCCGCGAGGAAAACGGCGAGCGTCTGGAGCCGATCGAGGAAGTGATCGTCGACGTCGATGACGAATTCTCGGGCGTGGTGATCGAGAAGCTCACCGGTTCGCGCAAGGGCGATCTGGTCGAGATGCGCCCGGCCGGCCATGGCAAGACCCGCATCGTCGCCCATGTGCCCTCGCGCGGGCTGATCGGCTATCAGGGCGAGTTCATGACCGACACCCGCGGCAACGGCGTGCTGAACCGCATCTTCCACAGCTGGGCGCCCTACAAGGGCGCGATCACCGGCCGCCGTCAGGGCGTGCTGATCTCGATGGAGAACGGCGTTTCGGTCGCCTATGCGCTGTGGAACCTCGAGGAGCGCGGCAAGCTCTTCATCGGGGCGCAGGAGCAGATCTACGCCGGCATGATCATCGGCGAGCATTCGCGCGACAACGATCTCGAGGTGAACCCGCTCAAGGGCAAGAAGCTCACCAACGTGCGCGCCTCGGGCACGGACGAGGCGGTGCGGCTGACCACGCCCACCCGGATGAGCCTCGAGGAGGCGATCGCCTATATCAACGACGACGAGCTCGTCGAGGTCACGCCGAAGATCGTGCGGCTGCGCAAGCGGCTGCTCGATTCGAACGACCGCAAGCGGGCCTCGCGCTCGGGCGAATGACGAAAAAGGGGGGCTTCGCGCCCCCCGCTTCGCTCCCCCCCGGAGTATTTGCGCCAGGAAAAAGCCCGGAGAGAGGCTTCCTTTTTCTTGGTCCAAATACTCCGGGGGGTGAATTTGCGCAGCAAAGAGGGGGGCAGCGCCCCCCTTTTTCTTAGCGGAAGAGCACCAGCGCGCCCGGCGACCAGCCGACGCGGGTGCGGGTGCCGACATCGAGCACGGGCCGGCCGAAGACGTTGCGCATCGAGATCCGCACCGGGGTTTCGACGCCGTCGATCTTCACGTCGTAATAGGTCATGTCGCCGTAATAGACGACTTCGTCGATCGTGCCGGGCGCCTCGCGGTCCTGCGCGGTCTGGCCCTCGTAGAGGATCGTCAGAGTCTCGGGGCGGAAGCCGACCGAGGCCTCGCCGCCCGTCGGCGTGGCGGAGGCCTGTTCCTCGGTCACGTCGACCTGCCCGAGGCCCGCGACCTCGAGCTGCAGATGGCCGTTGCCCTCGCCCAGCACGGTCGCCGGCAGGAAGTTCATCACGCCGATGAAATCCGCGACGCGCCGCGAATTCGGGCGGCGGTAGAGCGTTTCCGGGTCGGCGAGCTGGGCGATCTCGCCCTCGAACATCACCGCGATCCGGTCCGACATCACGAGGGCCTCTTCCTGGTCATGGGTGACGAGGACGAAGGTGATGCCCACCTCGCGCTGCAGCTTGATCAGCTCGACCTGCATCTGTTCGCGGATCTTCTTGTCGAGCGCGGAGAGCGGTTCGTCGAGGAGCAGCACCTTCGGTTTCAGGATCAGCGCGCGCGCCAGCGCCACGCGCTGGCGCTGGCCGCCCGAGAGCGCATGGGCCGCGCGCCCGCCATAGCCCTTGAGGCCGACCATATCGAGCGCCTCTTCCACCGCCTTCGCCTTTTCCGCCTTCGATCGCGGATCGCGGCGCAGGCCGAAGCCGACGTTCTCGGCCACGCTCAGATGCGGAAAGATCGCGTAGCTCTGGAACACCATATTGGTCGGGCGCTTGTTCGGCGCGACGTCGGACATGTCCTTGCCGTCGATCAGCACCGCACCCGAGGAGATGTCCTCGAAGCCCGCGATGGTGCGCAAAAGCGTGGTCTTGCCGCAGCCCGAAGGCCCGAGGAGCGAGAAGAACTCGCCCTCGCGGATCACCGCGTTGATGCCACGCAGCGCGTGATAATCGCCGTAATACTTCTGCACATTGTGGAATTCGATCATCCGCGCGCGCTCGTCGAGCGGCATGCGGTCCTTGGCGGCGGGAACTTGGCTCACAGGAAACCTCCGGTATCTTTGGCGCCGGTCTTCGCGAGGCCGCGGCGGCGGAAATATTCGGCAATGGTCAGCAGCACGATCGAGGCGACGACGAGGCAGGTGCCAAGCGCCATGATCATAGGGATCTGTTTCGGGAACCGCAGCTGCGAGAAGATGTAGATCGGCAGCGTCGTCTCCTTGCCCGCAAGCGAGAAGGCCACGATGAACTCGTCGAGCGAGATCGTGAAGGACATCAGCGCCGAGGAGATGATGCCCGGGGTGACGAGCGGCAGGATGATCAGCCGGAAGGTCGACCATTTCGTCTCGCCGAGGTCATAGGCCGCCTCTTCGAGCGAGCGGTCGAGCGAGGAGAAGGCCGCGTTCAGGACCGCAATTGCATAGGGCGTCGCCATCAGCGTATGGCCGAGGATCACGGTCAGGAGCGAGAGCGGCATGCCGACGGCGAGCAGCACGACAAGCAGCGAGGAGGCGATGATGATCTCGGGCAGCACGAGCGGCAGCATGATCAGCCCCATCACCCCGGTCTTGCCCGGAAAGTCGAACCGCGTGCCCGCGCGCGCGGCAAAGACGCCAAGCGTGGTCGAGAGGATCGAGGTCGAGACCGCGATGATCAGCGAGTTCTTCAGCGCGAGGCCAAGCGTGCCATTGGCAAAGAGATCGCGGAACCAGTCGAGGGTGAAACCCTTGAGCGGAAAGGCGATGATCGTCCCCGAGTTGAAGGCGAAGACCGGCAGCAGCACGATCGGCGCGTAAAGGAAGACGAGGTAGAGGAAGGCGTAGCCCTTCAGCGAGGAGAACTTCATTTCGACCCCCGCAGGAAGCGCCGGTTGAGGAAGAGGAAGAGAAGCGCCACCGCCGCCACGACCAGCATCGCCGAAATCGCCATCGCCGAGCCGAGCGGCTTGTTGTCGATCTTCAGGAGCTGCTGGTAGATCACGTTCGCGACCATGGGCAGCTTACCGCCGCCAATCAGTTCCGGCGTGACGTAGTCGCCGATCGTCGGGATGAAGACGATCATCACCGCACCGATCACCCCAGGCATAGCGAGCGGCAGCGTCACCCGCAGGAAGGTCATCAGCCGGTTTTCCCCGAGATCGAGCCCCGCCTCGAGCAGAGAGCGGTCGATCTTTTCGAGGCTGACGAAGATCGGCAGGATCGCGAAGGGCGCATAGGCATGGGCGAGCGTGATCGAGATCGCGCCGATCGAGTTCAGCATCTGCAGCGGATGATCGGTGATGCCGAGCCCTGTCAGGATCGAGTTGATGACGCCGTTGTAGTTTAGGATCACCTTCCACTGGAAAACCCGGATCAGATAGGAGGTCCAGAACGGGATGGTGATCAGGAAAAGCCAGCGCGACTTCTTCGACGCGGGCACGTGGAAGGAGATGAAATAGGCGATCGGAAACGCCAGCACCACGGTGACCAGCGTCACCAGCGCCGAGACGATCACCGAGCGCAGCAGGATGGTGCGAAAGATCGGATCGCTCCAGGCCTGGGTGTAATTCGCCGTGGTCAGCTCGGGGATCACCACGAGATAGCCATCGGTGAAGAAGGAATAGGCAACGAGCGTGACGAGCGGCGCCGCGAGGAGCAGGATCGCATAGATCAGCGTCGGGCTGACCATCATGTAACCGTTCACCGCCTCGGAGCGGGCCCATTTCCGGAATGGGGAAGCCGACATTCAATATCTCCCTGTGCGCGCTCTGAGCGGCGCCTTTGGGCAAGGGTTGCACAAGCATCTGGCGCTGAAAAGAGGGATATGGCAGCCGAAACGCAAGGCAGCTGCGCGAAAAATGAGGTTCTGCCGGAATAATCGGCAGCCTTCCCCGGGGCGGCGCCCTGAAAAGAGGCAACCGCCCTGCCCCGCCGATCCTCCGCCGCGGCGCCCGGATCGCGGATCAGACCGGCAGGTCACCCGGCGGATTGGCGAGCAGCCCTTGCAACCGCCCGATCGCGCGCATCAGCCGCTCCTCCGGCACGCCGCCCGAAAGCGCGATGCGCACCGCGTTCGGCGCGTGGCCGTCCTGCAGAACGTATTCGTCGGCCGAGCGCAGCAGCACCCCCTCCGCCTCGGCGACGCGCGCGAAGGTCGAGCCGCGCCAGCCCAGCGGCAGCCGCAGCCACAGAAAGCTCAGCCCCGGCTGCCAGGCGATGTCCTGATCGCCAAGCGCCTGCACCACCATCTGCAACCGGCGCCCCATCACCTCCTGCGCGGCGTGGCGCAGCGCCATCGCCTCGCCCGAGGTGAAGAGCCGGGTGATGATGTCGGTGACCGGGCGCGGCAGGCCGAAATAGCTGTGCTGCGCGGTGAGTCGCCCGGCCTCGCCCATGCCCTCGGGGGCGACGACGATGCCGAAACGCATCCCCGCCGAGATCGTCTTCGAAAGCGAGGTGACATGCCAGCTGCGTTCCGGCGCGATCACCCGCAGGCTCTCGAGGCCGCAGACCGGGGCGGTGTAGCAGTCATCCTCGATGATCTGCAGGTCGTGCTTGCGCGCCACCTCGGCGATCGCGGCGCGGCGTTCGTTCGACATCCGCGCCGTCGTCGGGTTCTGCGCGTCGGGGGTGACGCAGACCACCTGCCCGCCATAGCGGCGGCAGGCGGCATCGAGCGCCGCGGGCACCATCCCCTCGGCGTCGAGCGCGACCGGCACCACCTCGGCCCGGCTCAGCCGCGCGGCGTGGCGAAAGCCGGGATAGGCCAGCTCCTCGCAGAGCACGACGGGCCGGTCGCCGCGCAGGCAGCATTGCAGCACGATGTTGATGCCATTCTGCCCGCCGTGGGTGAGCACGAGGTCGTCGGCGTCGATCTGTCCCGCCATCGAGCAATGCGAGAACCAGTCGAGCGCCGCCTCGCGGCAATAGCGGTCGCGGCGCAGGCCGGGATATTCGAGATATTGCTTGCCCAGCTCGGCCGCCGCCTCCGCCATCGCATGGGCGAGCGCGGCGCTTTGCCCGACATCGGGCAGCTGCGGCGAGCGCAGATCGACGATGCCGTCATTGTCCGCCGGATCGGTGAGCGGCTGGCGATACAATGGCTCGGTCGGGCCGAGGCGCCGGGTTTGTGCCGATACAAAAGTGCCGCGCCCGACTGCCGCCTCGAGCAGCCCCTCCTGCGTCGCGATCTGATAGGCGCGCGCCACCGTGCCCGGGGTCACGCCGAGCCGCCAGGCCAGATCGCGCACCGTGGGCAGCCGCGCCCCCGGCGCCAGATCGCCGCGCCGCACCCCTTCGCGCAGCGCCCGCACCAGCGAAAGATATTTCGGACCGGCGTTGGTGGTCAGGTCCGGCTTCCAACTTGTATCTGTCACAATGTTTCTCTCGCCCGGATTGTGCGGCTTTTGTATGGTCAGCCTACCAGAAAACGAGAGATTGTATCAACACAAAAGGTGCCCAATGTCGAGCCTGTCGCTCCGCCGCGCTTCCGCTTCCGTCCTGCCCCTCGCCGCGCTCGTCGCGCGCGTCGCGAAATGGACCGAGCTTCGCCGCAGCCGGATCGCGCTCGCGCGTCTGGATGCGCATCTTCTGAAGGATGTCGGCCTCGAGCCCGATGTGGCCGCGCTCGAAGCGCGGCGCGGGTTCGGCCGGATCTGAGATCAGGCGCCGCAGTCCCCTGTCGGCCCTCTTCCTGGCCGGGTGCTTGCACCCGGCCTTTTTTTTCGCCCCCCGGCCTCAGCCTCAGCCCGCGACGGTCTCGATCGCGATCGAGCGTTTGCGCAATTCGGCGTAAAGCGCGGGCAGCACCTTGACCTGGCGCGCGGCGCGGGCGAGCGCCTCGCCGAGCTGGCCCTCGTTGGCCTTGCCGAGCACGCGCCACACCATGCGGCGCGCGACGCCGTCATCATAGACGATCTCGACATCGCCATGGCGATGCCGCATGCCCACGAAATCGAAGCCCCCGGTGGAGGCGTGAAAGCTTGTCTGCATCCTGAACTGCCCGATTTTTGTTTTGTTTCGGTAGCTTCGGTGATGCTCTCGAAGGGGCGACCGGTCAAGACACGGCGCCGTGAGCCGCCCGTGGGATCGCCCCCGCCGTGGCGGAGGCGCCACAGAGCGCCGATCCGCGCCGCACCCGTGCTCAGGCGGCGAGCAGAACGCGCACCTCATGCGCCTTGAGCGAGCGGCGCGCCGCCGCCCAGAGCTCGTCGCGCGCGGCCCGCTGCGCAAGCTCGGGGAAGATCTCGAAAAGCTCGTCGCGCTGCGGGCGGTCGAGACCGCCCAGCGTCTGATCGCCGGGCTGGAAGCTTTCGGTCCAGGCGCCGTCGGCGAGAATGATCTCATGGGCGTCGCACATCAGGTGGATATAGCTCACCCGATCGAGGTTCAGCCGTTCGATGCCGGGTTGGCCGACCATATGCAGCGCGGCGGCCAGCACCTCGGCCTCGCCGAAGTAAAGCTCGGCGCGCGGCCCGGTGAGCAGCATGCGGTGCTGCGGCGAGACGACCATATCGGCCTCGGGCAGGCCCTGGCCAAGCGCGCCACGGCGGATCCGCACCGGCTGCAACTCGGGCCGCGCGGCGAGCTCGGCCGCCGAAAGGTCGCGCCGGCCGATCCAGCGGACCTCGCGATAGCCGTTGTCGCGGGTCAGCACGCGCTGCCCGACCTCGAGCGATTCGACCGGGATCATCCCGTCCTTCGTCTCGATCAGCGTGCCCGGGGTGAAACAGGGCACATAGGCGACATGCTCGATGTTCGAGAAGGTCACCGTCGAGCCGTCGGCCCAGGTGATCGTGCCGCTTTCGGGATCGTTCGCGTCATAGGTGATCGTGCCCGAGTCGCGGTCGATCAGCAGCACGTCGACGTCGCTGCCGTCGGCGTCTTCCGAGCCCACCACGACGCCGGTCGAACCGGCATGCACCACGATCGTGTCCGAGCCCGCGCCGCCGTCGTAGACGTTGTAGCCCGAGCCGCCGTCGATGTAATCGTTGCCGTCGCCGCCAAGCAGCGTGTCATCGCCGTCGCCGCCATAGAGCGTATCGTCGCCGGTGCCGCCGTCGAGGCTATCGTTGCCGGTGCCGCCATCGACGAGGTCATTTCCGGCGCCGCCGAGCACGGTGTCGTTGTCGGCGCCGCCATAGAGGCTGTCGTCACCGCCCGCGCCGTCCATGTAGTCGTTGCCGGCATTGCCGTAGAACACATTGGTATAGGCGTCGCCCGGAACCGTGCTTTCCCCGTCGAAGCCGGTGAGCGTGTCGTCATAGGCGGAGCCGTAGATGCCGTCGATGCCGGAAAGCTGGTCGCCCGTCGCGTCGCCGCCGGAGGCCGCGCCCGAGGCGAGGTTGACGTTCACCCCGGCGGTGGAGTCGGTGTAATCGGCGTAGTCCATGCCGGAGCCGCCGTTGAGCACGTCCGAACCGGTGCCGCCATGCAGCGTGTCGTCGCCCGTCCCGCCATAGAGCGAGTCGTTCTCCGACCCGCCGTCGAGGCTGTCGTTGCCCTCGTCACCGTTCAGGATGTCGGCGCCCTGCCCGCCCAGCACGGTGTCATTGCCGGTGCCGCCCGAGATCGTGTCGTTCTCGGTGCCGCCGTCGATGTAGTCGTTGCCGTCTTCGCCCGAAATCGAATCGGAGCCGGCGCCGCCATAGATCGTGTCGTCGCCGGTGCCGCCGAGGATCGTGTCGTTGCCGGTGCCGCCATCGAGATAGTCGGCGCCGTCGCCGCCGGAGATCGAATCCTGATCCGCACCGCCATAGACCGTGTCATTGCCGGTGCCGCCGATCAGCGTGTCGTTGCCGGCATCGCCGGTGATCAGGTCGTTGTCGGCGCCGCCATCGACCGAATCGGCACCGGTGCCGCCATAGAGCGAGTCATTGCCCGCATTGCCGATCAGCGTGTCGTTCCCCGCCCCGCCGTCGAGCATGTTCGCCGCGGAATTGCCGGTCAGCGCATTGTTGCCATCGTTGCCGATGACATTCTCGAAATTGCGGATGACCGAGGAGAAATTCGTGGTCGTCGAGGTGCCGTCGTCGTTGAGCGTAATGCCCTGATTGTTCGCCGAGGGCAGCGAGGTCAGCGAAAGCGTGTCGTTGCCGGTGCCGCCGTCGATCGTGTCGGGCGCGCCCTGCACGAACCAGCCGGCATAGGCGAGATCGTCGCCCGCCTCGAGATAGACCGCATCGGTGCCGGACTGGCTGTCGCCGGCAAGCCAGACATCGTTGCCCGCGCCACCGTAGACGGTATCGTTCCCCGCCCCGCCGTCGAGCGTGTCGCTGCCGTCGCCGCCATAGATCAGATCGTTGCCATTGTTGCCGTAGATCGAATCATTGCCGGCCAACCCGTTGATCGTGTCGTTCGAGGTAGTGCCGTTCAGCGTATCATTACCCGTCGTACCGTTAATCGTCGCCATGCTCGCCTCTTACCGTCCCGCAACGGCGGGTTTCTTGGAATTAACCAATGTCGGGAGAGGATGGCCGATTGAGGCCGGGCCTGCGGCAATTCCGCGAAAGCATTGTGGCGAGATCGGGGCCGATCCCAAAAAGTCATGAGAATTCAAGGCGTGATCGGTAAAAACAAAGGGCCCGGCAGAACCGGGCCCATACTCGTCACACCGAAGAGTGCAGGACAGGGCGCAGGGTCAGAGGGCGCCGTCCGCCTCCGCATCGGCAGGAGAAACCGCATCGGGGCGCGCCGGCGCATAGGCCGGATCCTCGCCCGAATTCTCGAGATCGGGAAGCACCTCCCGCAATTCGCTCTGCCCCGCCTCGCCCAGCGCGGCGCAGTTGAGCGCGATCGGGCGGAAGCTCTCGGACCAGCAGCCATCGGCGAGCACCAGCTCGTGCCGGCCGAGCAGCAGCTGCCAGTAGTCCACCGCAGGGCGGGTGTCGAAGCTCACCCCCTCGAGCCCGACGAGGTCGCGCGCCATGATCAGCCGCTCGCCGCTTTCGCCTTCGCCCGGCAGCAGCGTGAGAAAGCGGTGATTGGGCGAGACCAGCATGTCGCGGTCGGGCATGTCGCGGCCAAGCGCGCCGCGGGCGATCCGCACCGGGCGCAGGAGCGGGTTGAGGCCGAGCGCGCGCCAGCCGAAGGCGCGCCGGCCGATCCAGCGCAGCTCCTGCAGCCCGTTGTCGCGCGTCATCACCCGCAGACCGGGTTCGAGATCGGCCACCGGGCAAAGGCCGCGCTCGGTCGCGACCAAGGTCTCGCCGGTGAAACAGGGAATCGCCTCGACGAAATTCCGGATCGTGCCCGAATAGAGCGTCTCGCCGAGACCGTCGCGCAGGCGCATCAGCCCCTCGCTCCCCTCGTAGCCGCGATACATCAGGCGCAATTCGCTGGGAGATCCCTCCTCAGCGTCGGAAAGCCCACGCGCGAGAAGAATCCCCTCCGCGGCGGTCGCGATGATATTCCGATCAGCAGCCGTCATCTCACGTCCTTCATCACCGGTTCACCGGATCGTTCGGAACGCCCCCGGTGATCAGAATACTGCAGGGAGATCGTTAAAGAAAGCTGAACTGCCTTGGATTTGCCACAATCCGAAGGAACTTTGCGTTTCGATACACGAAACGGACATAATCTTTCACGCAGAACGGGCGCCGTTCTCCGGCGCCCGCTTCCGGTTCCGACCGCGGCCTCAGCCGGCGCGCAGGAGCGCGGCTTCGTGCTTCTTGAGGGTGCGGCGCGCGGCGATGTAGCCCTCGCGCCCGACCGGGGTCTTCAGCTCGGGGAAGATCGCGAAGATCTCGTCGCGCTGCGCCTTGCCGAGGCTGCCGAGCGTCAGATCGCCGGGCTGGAAGCTCTCGCTCCAGGCGCCGTCGGCCAGCACCACCTCGTGGCGGTCGCACATGAAATGCACATAGCTCACATCCGTCGCCGCGGCGCGGGTGATCCCGGGCCGGCCGACCAGATGCTTCGCCGCGACGAGCACCTCGTGCTCCTCGAAGTAGAGCGAGGTCTTCTCATTCGCGATCAGCATGCGGTGATTGGGCGAAACCATCATGTCGCGTTCGGGCAGGCCATTGCCCAGCGCGCCTTTCGCGATCATCACCGGGCGCAGATGCGCGGCGGTTCCGACCTCGGCCATGCTCAGATCGCGCCGGCCGATCCAGCGGATCTCCTGGATGCCGTTATCGCGGGTCATCACCCGGTCGCCGACGCGCAGCGCCTCGACCGCGACCTCACCGGTGGGCGTCGCGATCATCGTGCCGGGGGTGAAGCAGGGCACATGCTCGATATCGGTGAAGTTGATGTTCGCCCATTGATGGGTCGTCGGATTGTAGAGCTGGATCTGGCCGTTGTAGCCCGGGGCGCCGTTCGTCTCCGGGTTCTTCACGACGCTGACGACTTCCCAGCCCTGTTCGAGCAGGCCCGAAATATCGAGCGTGTCATCGTCGAGCCCGCCCGAGCCGCCGTCGACGGTGGTGTTGTTCACGCAGCTCGAGCCGACGGTATCGACATAAATCGTGTCGGCGTCGTCGCCGCCCGAAAGGATGTCGTTGTCGCCGCCGCCATGCAGCTCGTCGTTGCCCGCGCCGCCATAGAGCTTGTCGAAACCGTCGCCGGCGATCAGCGTGTCGTCGCCGGCATCGCCATAAAGCGTGTCGTTGCCCTTGCCGCCAAGGATGTAATCATCGCCGGTCCCGCCATAGACGAGATCGTTGCCCCCTTTGGCGTTGACCACGTCATCGCCGCCGCTGGCACAGATGGTGTCGTTGCAATCCGTTCCGGTCAGCGTGTCGCTGCCATTCGTCCCTGAAATAACCGTCATCTTGATCCCCTTGGCAGCCTCGACGCGGGCCCCCACCCGCGCCTGAGGAATTGAGGAGATTTTATGGCAAAAAGGCTGCCGCAAAAAGGCATGTTTTTCTGCCCTGCGGCGAAATCCTGACGCATTCGCGAAAAACGCGAAACAATCCGTGCGGCACGCCCGGATTGTCACCGCTTTCAGAAAAGAACCTTCCGCAAGGTCAGCGCCCGGGATCTCTCCCGGGCGCCGGTTGCCTAGATTCTGTGCACTCAGCGATGCAGCAGCAGCGCGGCCTCGTGGCGCTTGAGCGTCTTGCGCGCGGCGCCGTAGCTGTCGATGCCCTGGCGGGTCTTCAGCTCGGGGAAGATCTCGAAGATCTCGGCGCGCTGCGCATTGCCCATCCCGCCCAGCGTCATGTCGCCCGGCTGGAAGCTTTCGGTCCAGGCGCCGTTCGCCAGCAGCACCTCGTGGCGGTCGAACATGAAGTGGATGTAGCTGGTGCCCAGCGTCTCCACCGGCTTCACGCCGCGGTTGTCGACCAGGTGCTTGGCGGCGACGAGAACCTCGTGCTCCTCGAAGTAGAGCGCGGTGCGTTCGTTCGCGACCAGCATCCGGTGGTTCGGCGAGACCAGCATGTCACGCTCGGGCAGACCGTTGCCAAGCGAGCCCGCCTGGATCAGCACCGGCTTCAGATGCGGCGCGGCGATCAGTTCGGCGCGGCTCATGTCGCGGCGGCCGACCCAGCGGATCTCCTGGATGCCGTTGTCGCGGGTGATGATCTTGTCGCCTTCGCGCAGCTCTTCGACCAGCTTCTCGCCCTTCGGCGTCGCCACAAGCGTCCCCGGCGTGAAGCAGGGGATGACGTTCTCGATGTTCGAGAAGGTCAGCGTGCCGGTGACGTTGTGGTTCGCGTCAAGGAAGTTCACCACACCGTTTTCGGGGTTGTTGCTGTCGTAGATCACCCGCAGCGGGCCGGCGCCGGTGAGGTTGAGCGTGTCGTAGTCGTCGCCGCCCTCGCCGCCGTCGATCACGTCGCCGATGCCTTCCGCCGCCGAGCCGACGGTGAAGGTGTCGCGGTCGTCACCGCCCGAGAGCACGTCCGCGCCCTCGCCGCCGACGATCGTGTCGTTGCCGGTGCCGCCCTCGATCGTGTCCTCGTCGATGCCGCCGTCGATGTAATCGTCGCCGGCGTCGCCATAGAGCTGATCGTCGTCGTCGGCGCCATAGATCACGTCATTGCCGTCGCCGCCGTGGATCGTGTCCATGCCGTTGTCGGGGCGCAGATCGGTGGCGTCGGGCACGTTCAGCCAGTCGGGGTAGTTCGGCGCAAGGCCGCCATAGATGGTGTCGTCCCCGGCCCCGCCGTCGATCAGGTCGGAACCCTCGGCACCGACGATGTAGTCGTTGCCCTCGCCGCCGAGCACGGTGTCGTCGTCGCAGCCCGCGTCGATCGAGTCATTGCCCGCGCCGCCGTCGATATAGTCGTTGTCGTCGCCGGTGATGATCGTGTCATTGCCGTCGCCGCCATAGACGGTGTCGAGATCGTCGTTCGGATCGGTGTCGCCGGCAAAGAGGCCCGGATAACCGCGATCGGGCGCGTAATCGCCGTTCGAGGTGTTGATGTAGTCGTTGCCGTTGTTGCCCTCGGCGTAGTCGTTGCCCTCGCCGCCGAGGATGCTGTCGGCCGCGTTGCCACCGAGCAGCGTGTCGTCGCCGGAACCGCCATCGAGCGTGTCATCGGTCGGCCCGCCCATCAGGACGTCATTGCCCTCGTCGCCGTAAAGCACGTCCTCGCCCTGGCCCGCGTCGAGCGTATCGTCGCCCGCACCGCCATGCAGCGTGTCGTTGCCGTCGCCGCCGGAGAGGCTGTCGTTACCATCCTCGCCATAGAGTTCGTCGTCGCCGGCCTCGCCCCAGACGGTGTCGTCGCCTTCACCGGCATAGACGGTGTCGTTGCCGTCGCCCGCCAGCACGCGGTCGTCGTTCGGCGCGTCGCCGTCGAGGATCGCGTCATTGTGGTCGATCATGTCGCCTTCCGGATCGCCGGTATAGTCGACGTCGATCAGATCGTCGCCGTCCGTCCCCTCGACCCAGCCATCGCCCTGATCGACGATGACATTCTCGATATTGACGAAATCGAGCGTGCCGAGAACGTTGCCCTCGTCATCGAGGAAGCTGACGGTGCCGTTCTCCGGGTTGTTCGGATCGTAGTCGATGTTCACCGGGCCCGAACCGGTGAGGTCGAGCACGTCGTAGTCGTCGCCGCCCTCGCCGCCGTCGATCTGGTCGCCGATGCCCTCGTCCGCCGAGCCGACGGTGAAGGTGTCGCGGTCGTCGCCGCCCGAGAGCACGTCGGCGCCGAGCCCGCCATCGAGATAGTCGTTGTTCGCGCCGCCATAGACCGTGTCGTCGCCGTCGCCGCCGAAGATCGTGTCGTCGCCGTTGTCGCCCTCGGCGTAGTCGTTGCCGGCGCCGCCGATCATGCTGTCGGCGACGTTGCCGCCGATCAGCGTGTCGTTGCCGTCACCGCCGTCGAGCGTATCCGCCTGCGGCCCGCCCATCAGCAGGTCGTCGCCCGCGTCGCCGTAGAGCACGTCCTGGCCCTCGCCCGCGTCGAGCGTGTCATTGCCGTCGCCGCCATGCAGCGTGTCGTTGCCCTCGCCGCCGGAAAGGCTGTCGTCGCCATCCTCGCCATAGATCTCGTCGTCGCCACCCTCGCCCCAGACGGTGTCGTCGCCCAGACCGGCATAGACGGTGTCGTTGCCGTCGCCCGCCAGCACGCGGTCGTCGTTCGGCGCATCATCGTCGAGGATCGCGTCGTTGTGGTCGATCATGTCGCCTTCCGGGTCGCCGGTATAGCTCGTGTCGATCAGATCGTCGCCCGAGGTGCCCTCGACCCAGCCGTCGAGCTGCGGATCGCCGGTGATGTTCTCGATCTCGGTGAAATCGAGCGTGCCGGTGACGTTGCCGTCGCTGTCGAGGAATTCGACGGTGCCGTCGAGCCCGTTGCCGTTGCTGTCGGTCGTGGTGTTGACCACGCGGTAGCGGCCCTCGCCGGTGAGGTCGAGCGTGTCGTAGTCGTCGCCTTCCGAGCCGCCGTCGACCACGTCGCCCGCGCCGGCGTGGATCACGTCGCGATCGGCCCCGCCCGAGAGGTTGTCGTTGCCGGCGCCGCCGGTGATCGTGTCGTTGCCGCCCTGGCCGAGGATGGTGTCGTCGCCTTCGCCGCCGGAGAGCACGTCATTGCCCTCCTCGCCGGCGTCCTCGACCGGAACCGTCGAACAGTTGATGTCGGTGACATAGATCGCCTGATCGGTCGGACCGCCGTTGTCGTAGTCGATCTCGATCCGGGCGACCTCGCCCGAGACATGCACGAGCACCGAACCCGAGGCGGTGAGCTGGGTCTGGGTGCCGTTGCCGGTGTCGACCGCGGTGCCGGTGACGGTGTCGCCCGAAACCGTCTGCGTGCCCTCGGGGGTGATCGTCACGTCGAGCAGGTTGCCGTCCGCGTCATAGGCCCGGATCGTCACGATATCGAGGTGATAGTCGCTCGAATTGCCCTGATCGACGTCGTTGAGCCGGAAGGTCACGTCGGTGACCGCGCTCTCATAGGCCGGATCGGTCGAGTCGAAGGTCAGCGTGGTGGTCGAGGTATTGTCGACCCCGCCCTCGCCGCCGCAGCCGTAAAGCCGCAGCCCGCCCGAACCGTTCAGCCCGTCGTCGGATTCGACATATTGGCTGTCGGTCGTCGAGGTCGCGGTGGCGCCGTAATCCTGCGCGGTGAAGCCGAAGGTCACCGAGACGCCGCCCATGTCGTAGGAGGAACCGTTGGTGATATTGCCGCAGTTCTGCGCGAATTTCTGCCAGTCGACGGTGAGATCCTTGCTGTCCCCCGCGTCGGCGCTGCCGGTGCTGCCGTCGCCCTCGATGTAGTCGTTGCCGTCGCCGCCCTCGATCGAGTCGTCGTCGGCCCCGCCATAGAGGCTGTCGTCGCCGCCCGCGCCGAGGATCGTGTCGTCGCCGCCCTCGCCGTAGAACACGTTGGTATAGGTGTCGGAGGGATCGGTGCCCTCGTGGTCGAAACCGACGAGGCTGTCGCCGTAATCCGACCCGATCACGCCGTCGACGCCGCCGGCGATCACGTCGCCCTCGGCGTCACCGCCCGAAAGCGCGCCGGTCGAGAGATCGACGTTCACCGCCGCGTCGGAATTCGAGTAGTCGATGATGTCGAGCCCGGTGCCGCCCTGGAAGGTGTCGTCGCCGTCGCCGCCGACGAAAGTGTCGTCGCCCGCGCCGCCGCTCAGATAGTCGTCGCCCGCGCCGCCGTCGAGCAGGTCGTTGCCATCCTCGCCATAGACCTCGTCATTGCCGAGCCCGGCCAGCACGGTGTCGTCGCCCGCGCCCGCCTTGACGATGTCGTCGTTGCCGGTCTCGCCCGGCAGGATCGCATCGTTGTGGTCGATCATGTCGCCTTCGGGATCGCCGGTGTAATCGTAGTCGATCAGGTCGTCGCCCGTGGTGCCCGATACGATGCCGTCCGAGGGCGGATCGGAAACGCAGACGGTGACCGTCGCCGTGTCATAGCCGCCGTGCCCGTCCGAGATCGTGTATTCGATCGTGGTCGTGCCGGAGAAGCCCGCATCCGGGGTGAAGGTGATCGTGCCGTCGGCATTCACCGTGACCGTGCCGTCCGAGGCGGTCGGCGTGCCGTAGACCGAAATCCTGTCGCCGCAATCGGGATCGTAGTCGTTCGCGAGAACGTTGATCGTCACCGAGTGGTTGTATTCCGTGCTGGCGCTGTCGTCCCGGGCCACCGGGTTGTGGTTACAATAGAACAGGGTCATAGCAGCCTCTCCTCACCGCCCGCGGTCGACCCGCCAGCGCGCCTCGTAAATTCGGCGCGCAAGGGCAGCGCCAGTTGAAATACCGACAGGCCGGACCGACCTGCCAAACGACATGTGAAAAGCCGCCCCGAAACGGGTGCGGTGAGGCAGGGTGCAAGACGTTCTCCGCTGAAACGCGGTCTCGTCATCCCGAATTTTCCTTAGATCCCGGAACGGCAGATCGTTCCGATACGGCAGCACCACATTCCCACTCACCGCATCCGCAGATGCAAACTCTTCACTGGCCGCCCCCACGGCCGCACAAGCCCCCAGCAGGGCACGTCAATTTGATACCGTCTTCCGGGGCGCTCGGAAAAGGGGAAACTGCCGCATTCTCGCCCCGTTTGCGCCATGCTCCGCCATGTTCCCGCCGCGCTTTGCCCGGATATCGCCACCTTTGCCGCAGGATTGTTTCGGGTTCCGGGTGACGTTTGGGCAGGAAAGCCTTCCGGAAACGATCCGGAAACCGCATTTACCGCTGATTAAGCACGTTTCGAGCGAATTTCGGCGCGGCGCGGACGCGGCACCCGGGCGGCACTGTTTACGATTTGGCAACCAGAATTTCCGCCGCCGGTTTCCGCACCGGCACCAAATCTGACGAGATTGTGGAACAATCGGGGCGGCGCGATTGTCGCCGAAGCGCGATCAAACTGCGCATTGTCCGGGATTTGTTCAACGTCCCCGAAGCGCTCACGCCGAATCACATTTTGATAACCCTGACGGCATCCGCGCGTGACGGCGCGCGCGGTGGCGCAGAAATGCGGAAGGATCGTCTGGAAAAGCTGGTGCCCGAGGCGAGACTCGAACTCGCACGCCTTGCGGCGGAGGATTTTGAATCCCCTGCGTCTACCATTCCGCCACTCGGGCCAGCGCACCCCGTCTAGCCGCGGCGCCGGGTTCTGGCAAGGCCCCTGCGCGGCGCCCTGCCCCCGCATTCACAGCTTGCGCGCGGAAAACGTGTCGCAGCTTTTCAGATCGCCCGAGCGGAAGCCGGTGGCGAACCAGCTCTGGCGCTGCTCCGAGGTGCCATGGGTGAAGCTGTCGGGCATCGGCCGGCGCCCGGCGTTGCGCTGCAGCGTGTCGTCGCCGATCTTCTCGGCCGCGTTCATCGCCTCGGCGATGTCGCCCGCCTCGATCGAGCCGAACTGCTCGGCGGCATGGCGCGCCCAGATCCCGGCGAAACAATCCGCCTGCAACTCGATGCGCACCGAAAGCGCGTTGCTCTCCGCCTCCGAACTACGCGCGCGGATCGCGTTCACCTTCTCGAGGATGCCAAGCTCGTCCTGCACATGATGGCCGATCTCATGGGCGACGACATAGGCCGCGGCGAAATCGCCCCCGGCGCCGAGCTGGCGCGAGAGCGTGGTGAAGAAATCGGTGTCGAGATAGACCTTCTTGTCGTTCGGGCAATAGAACGGCCCGGTCGCGCCCGAGGCCGAGCCGCAGGGCGACTGCGTCACCTGGGAATAAAGCACGAGCGTCGCCGGGTGATAGGTCCGGCCGAGCTGGTCTTGGAAAATGTCGGTCCAGACCTCCTCGGTGTCGGCCAGCGTGACGGAGACGAAATCGCCCATCTGCCGGTCCTCTTCCGAAAGCTCGCCCGAGCTTTGCACCACCGGGCCCGAGCCCTGGTCCATGCCGTTGAGCAACGGCGTCACGTCGAAGCCGAGGAAATAGCCGATCACCACCACCGCCAGCAGGCCAAGCCCGCCCGCCCCGCCGACGCGCATCGTGCCGCCACCGCTCCGGCGCCGGTCCTCGATATTGTCGCTGCCGCGCCGTCCCTGCCATTTCATCGCGTCGCCCTCCACTGGTCACGAATGCGAGAGTAACGCCCCCGGTTCCCTGCGGACAGGGGAAAACCTCCGCCCTGCATCCCCGTCCGGCTTGACGTGCCGGGGCGGAGCGGCGAGACATCGGCAGGGGCAGCGACAGGACCGCAGATGATCCGCAGGCTTTACGACTGGACGATGAGCCTGGCGGGCGACCGCCACGCGATGTGGGCGCTGGCGCTGGTGGCCTTCGTCGAAAGCTCGGTCTTCCCGATCCCGCCCGATGTGCTGATGATCCCGATGGTGCTGGCCGCGCGCGAGAAGGCCTTCCGCATCGCCGCGCTCGCCACGCTCGCCTCGGTGATCGGCGGCTGCCTCGGCTACGCGATCGGCTATGGGTTCATGGATACGGTGGGCATGCCGATCCTCGAATTCTACGGCAAGGCGCAGGCTTTCGACCAGCTCGCCGCGCGGTTCAACGACTATGGCGGCTGGGCGGTGCTGATCGCCGGGGTCACGCCTTTCCCCTACAAGGTGATCACGATCTTCTCGGGGGCGACACATCTCAACCTCGGGCTTTTCCTCGGGGTCTCGGTGCTGGCGCGCGCGCTGCGCTTCTTCGTCGTCGCGGCACTGCTGTGGAAATTCGGCGCGCCGATCCGTGCCTTCATCGAGCGCTGGCTCGGCCCGCTCTTCATCGCTTTCGTCGTGCTGCTGATCGGCGGCTTCTACGTTCTGAGGTATCTCTGATGTCCGACCTCCTCGACCGCTTCACCACCCCGCGCATGCTCGTCGCGCTCGCCGCGGGCGGCTCCGCCGCGGTGCTGGCCGCCGCGCTGACGTTCCAGGCCGCGGGCTTCGCGCCTTGCGAGCTTTGCATCGCGCAGCGCTGGCCGCATCTCGTGGCCGCGGTGCTCGGCGGCGCGATCCTGCTCTTCCGGCTGCCGCTGCGGCTTGCCGCCTTCGGCGCGGTGGCGGCCCTGACGACCGGCGGCATCGGGATCTACCACTCGCTCGTCGAACGCCACCTGATCCAGGGGCCGACCGCCTGCACCTCCGGCCCGGTCGGCAGCCTCTCGGCGCAGGATCTGCTCGCCCAGATCAACGCCGCCCCCCTCGTGCGCTGCGACGAGATCGCCTGGCAGATGTTCGGCGTGACGATGCCGAACCTCAACGTCGTGGCCTCCGCCGTCTTCGCCGCGCTCTGGATCGCGGCCTATCTCAAGGCCTACCGGCGCTGAACTCTCGCCTCCGGCGGGGATATTTTTCACTTTGGAAACGGATCGCCTTCCAAAGTGAAAAATATCCCCGCCGTAGGCATCCGCCGCCTTCCACCGGTGCCGACGCTTCGCGATTGCACCCAAAGCGTTGGATCGGCTATAACGACGCCAACAAGATCTAGAAGAAGACGACGCGCGTGACCGATACTCCCGAAACACCGGAAACCCTTGCCGAAGAGCCGAAACGCCCGACCTATGACGGGCCGCAGGTCTCGATCGCCGAGGAGATGAAGACCGCCTATCTCGATTACGCGATGAGCGTGATCGTCTCGCGCGCGATCCCCGATCTGCGCGACGGTCTGAAACCGGTGCACCGGCGCATCCTCTATGCGATGCAGGAGACCGGCAACACCCATGACAAGCCCTATCGCAAATCGGCGCGTCCGGTCGGCGACGTCATGGGTAAGTATCACCCGCATGGCGACGCGGCGATCTACGACGCGCTCGTGCGCATGGCGCAGCCCTTCTCGATGTCGCTCAAGCTCTTGGACGGTCAGGGCAACTTCGGCTCGATGGACGGCGACAGCCCGGCGGCGATGCGCTACACCGAAGTGCGCATGGACAAGCCCTCGGCCTTCATGCTCGCCGACATCGACAAGGAAACCGTCGATTTCCAGGACAACTATGACGGCAAGGACCGCGAGCCGACGGTGCTGCCGGCGCGTTTCCCGAACATGCTCGTCAATGGCGCGGGCGGCATCGCCGTCGGCATGGCGACGAACATCCCGCCGCATAACCTGGGCGAAGTGGTCGACGCGACGCTCGCGCTGATCGAAAACCCCGACCTCTCGACCGAGGCGATCATGGAGATCGTCCCCGCCCCCGACTTCCCCACGGGCGCGCAGATCATGGGCCGCGGCGGTGCGCGCAAGGCCTATCTCGAGGGGCGCGGCTCGGTCATCATCCGGGCGAAAACCCGGATCGAGGAGATCCGCAAGGACCGCCACGCCATCATCGTCGACGAAATCCCCTATCAGGTGAACAAGGCGGCGATGATCGAGAAGATCGCCGAGCTTGTCCGCGACAAGCGGCTCGAGGGGATTTCCTCGATCGCCGACGAAAGCGACCGCGTCGGCGTGCGCGTGGTGATCGAGCTGAAGCGCGACGCGACGGCCGATGTCGTGCTGAACCAGCTTTACCGTTTCACCCCGCTGCAGACCTCGTTTGGCTGCAACATGCTGGCGCTGAACGGCGGGAGGCCCGAGCAGCTGACGCTGCGCGATTTCCTTACGCATTTCATCACCTTCCGCGAGGAGGTGGTGGCGCGGCGCACGGCGTTCGAGCTGCGCAAGGCGCGCGAGCGCTCGCATATCCTTTGCGGTCTCGCCGTCGCCGTTTCGAACGTCGACGAGGTCGTGGCGACGATCCGCTCATCGGCCGATGCGGCGGAGGCGCGCGAGCGGCTGATGACGCGGCGCTGGCCCGCGCATGAGATCGCCGATTACATCCGGCTGATCGACGATCCGCTGCACGAGATGAACGCGGACGGCACCTATAACCTGAGCGAGATCCAGGCGCGCGCGATCCTCGATCTGCGGCTGCAGCGGCTGACCCAGCTTGGCGTGAAGGAAGTCACCGACGAGCTCGCCGAGCTTGCCGCGAAGATCCGCGATTACCTCGACATTCTCGGCTCGCGCGAGCGGATCATGGCGATCATCTCGGACGAGCTGCGCGAGGTGAAGGCGCTTTTCGCCGTGCCGCGCCGCACCGAGATCGTCGACTGGGCGGGCGATCTCGACGACGAGGATCTGATCGAGCGCGAGGACATGGTCGTGACCATCACCTCGGGCGGCTATATCAAGCGCACGCCGCTGGTCGAGTTCCGCGCACAGCGCCGCGGCGGCAAGGGGCTCGCCTCGATGGCGACGAAAGAGGACGACGTCGTCACCACCCTCTTCGTCGCGAACACCCATACCCAGCTTCTGTTCTTCACCACCGACGGCATGGTCTATTCGCTGAAATGCTGGCGCCTGCCGCTGGCGGGGCGCACCTCGAAGGGCAAGGCGATCGTCAATATCCTGCCGATCCCGCAGGGCGTCTCGATCGCCTCGCTGATGCCGGTCGATGCGCCCGAGGAGGAATGGGACGGCTATCAGGTCTTCTTTGCCACCTCGGATGGCGACGTGCGGCGCAATGCGCTCTCCGACTTCGCCAAGGTGATGCGCAACGGCAAACGCGCGATGGAGCTGCCCGAGGGGGTGACGCTGGTCGACACCCGCATGTGTTCCGAGGAAGACGACATCATGCTGGTGATGGCCGGGGGCCGCGCGATCCGCTTCCCCGTCCCCGAGGTGCGCGTGTTCAAGGGCCGCTCCTCGACCGGGGTGCGCGGCGTGCGGCTGGCAGCGGGCGACAAGGTCGTCTCGATGTCGGTGATCCGCCATTTCGAGGCCGAACCCTGGGAACGCGCCGCCTTCATCCGCCGCTACCGCGCGGAGCATGGCGCCGAGGACCAGATCGAGGAGGCCGAGGTCGAGGCGGACGAGGACGAGGCCACGACCGAGGGCACGCTCTCCGAGGCGCGCTACGGCGAAATGCTCGCCGCGCAGGATCTGATTCTGACGGTGACGGCGAAGGGGCTCGGCAAGATCTCCTCGAGCCACGACTACCCCGTGCGCGGGCGCGGCGGCCAGGGCGTCACCGCTTTCGACAAGCGGATGCCGGGCGGGCCGCTCGTGGCCTCCTTCCCGGTCGAGGACAGCGATCAGATCATGCTCGCCACCTCGACGGGCCAGTCGATCCGCTGCCCGGTCGCGGGCATTTCCTTCCGCTCGCGCTCGGCGGGTGGGGTCAAGGTGTTCAATACCGGTGCCGACGAGGAAGTCGTCACCGTGGCCCGTGTCGCCGATCAGGGCGACGACGAGGCCGACAACAATCCCCCGGAAAACGGGGAAAACTGAGAGGCAAATGATGCAGAAACTGGTTCTTGCGGCGGTTATTGCCGCCTTCTCCGCGCCGATCGGCGCGCTGGCCGAGGTGACGGGCGCCTCGGTCGGCTATGACTACACCGGCCTTGCCGAGAACGGCATGGGCGGCGCCAACAAGTCGGAGCTCGGCGGCTCGATGGAATATTCCTTCGGCCCCGCCTTCTCGATGCAGGGCGACATGGCGATGCGCTACCTCAACGGCACCAACTACGATTCCCAGGGCCTGACGCTGCATGCGATCGCGCGCCCGGGCAATGGGGCCGCCGTCGGCTTCTTCGCCGGCAAGGACTGGGTCGAGGGCCGCGGCATCGAGTTCTACGGGCTCGAGGGCGCCGGTCAGATCGGCGCGATCGGCTATGACGCCGCGCTGACCCATGTCGACGGCCGGGGCGCCGATGCGAACGGGCTGTCGCTGCGCGGCGCCTACAGCATGAACGACCGCTTCGATCTGGGCGGCCGGCTCGAAGGCTTCCGCAGCCAGGGCGAGAACATGTCGCGCTATGCCGCGACCGCGGGCTACGAGGTCACCCCGGGCATGAAGATGACCGGCGAGTTCGGCTTCGTCGATGGCGTCGGCATGCCGGCCGAAAGCTATATCGGCCTCGGCTTCAAGGCGACCTTCGGGTCGAACCAGGGCGCGACCTTCGCCAAGCGCGGCTTCATGGATTTCGTGCCGGCGTTCTGAGGCGTTAAGCCTATCGCAAGAGGTTCATGCTTTGATCTCCCCGAACGGGTTCCCCCGAAGGTGAGATGGCATGAACCTCTATCACTGCATGATCGAGCTCAAGAGCGATGCGAAGGCCCTCGCCTTCGCCTCCGCGGTCGAGCAATGGATGGGTGAGCTGCGCGGCCGCGGGTTGATCGACGACTGGCGGCTGATGCGGCGCAAGCTCGGCCTCGCCTCCGGCCCGCATCCCGAATTCCTGCTGGAGATCGAGGTGACCGACCTCGCCGGGCTCGAGGCGGCCTTCCGCGCGGTCGGCAAGTTCTCGGATGGCGAACATCGCCATTACGACCTGCTCCACGGCATGCTCGGCCATGTCGAGATGGGGCTCTACCGCCCCTATCCCGACCCGGAGCGGCGCGAACGCATCGCGCTGATCTGACGCCCCGATTGCAACGCGGCGGCGGGGGCGCTATCAGGCGCCATGGAAACGCTTCACATCATCGGCGGCGGCATGGCCGGGTCGGAGGCCGCCTGGCAGGCGGCCGAGGCCGGGGTTCCGGTCGTTCTGCACGAAATGCGCCCGAAGGTCGCCACCTTCGCGCATCGCACCGGCGATTTCGCCGAAATGGTCTGCTCGAACTCCTTCCGTTCGGATGACGACGAGCGCAACGCCGTGGGTCTCCTGCATTGGGAGATGCGCGCGGCGGGCGGGCTCATCATGCAGATGGCCGACCGGCATCAGCTTCCGGCGGGCGGCGCGCTCGCCGTCGACCGCGACGCCTTTTCCCAGGCGGTGACCGAAGCGCTGCGCAATAATCCTCTGATTTCCTTTTCCGAAGAAGAGGTTACGGAGCTTCCTTCAAGTGGTCACTGGATCGTCGCGACCGGCCCGCTGACCTCCGGCGCGCTGGCCGAAAGCATCCGTGCCGCGACCGGCGCCGAGAGCCTCGCCTTCTTCGACGCGATCGCGCCGATCGTCTATGCCGAGACGATCGACATGGACATCGCCTGGCGGCAGAGCCGCTACGACAAGGGCGAGACCGAGGAGGAGCGCACCGCCTATATCAACTGCCCGATGACGAAGCCGGAATACGAGGCCTTCATCGACGCGCTGATGGCGGCGGAAAAGGCCGAGTTCCACGAGGGCGAAACCGCCAGCTATTTCGACGGCTGCCTGCCGATCGAGGTGATGGCGGAACGCGGCCGCGAGACGCTGCGCCACGGGCCGATGAAGCCCGTCGGCCTGACCAATGCGCACAAGCCCGAGGAAAAGGCCTATGCCGTGGTGCAGCTGCGCCGCGACAATGCGCTCGGCACGCTCTACAATATCGTCGGCTTCCAGACGAAGATGAAGTATGGCGCGCAAACCTCTGTTTTCAAAATGATTCCGGGATTGCAGGAGGCATCCTTCGCGCGTCTGGGCGGGATCCATCGCAACACGTTCATCAACTCGCCGACGCTGCTCGACGATCAGATGCGCCTGCGCATGCGCCCATCGGTGCGCTTCGCCGGTCAGATCACCGGCGTCGAAGGCTATGTCGAAAGCGCGTCGATGGGCCTCCTCGCCGGGCGCATGGCCGCCGCCGAGATCAGGGGCGGCACCCTGCCGCCGCCCGCGCCCGAAACCGCGATGGGGAGCCTCGTGAACCACATCACCGGCGGCGCCGAGGCGAAGACCTTCCAGCCGATGAACGTGAATTTCGGCCTGTTCCCGCCGCTCGAAGAGGCGCGCGGTGGCCGCAAGGGCCGCAAGGACCGTTACAAGGGCTACACAGACCGCGCAAAAGAGTCATTCAATCAGTGGCTTGCGGGGCAAAGCTGAGGTGATCACCCGGTTCGCGCCATCGCCCACCGGGCCACTCCACCTCGGCCATGCCTATAGTGCGATCCTGGCCCATGACATGGCGCGCGCCGCGGGGGGCAAGTTCCTGCTGCGGATCGAGGATATCGACCGCCAGCGCTCGAAACCCGAATGGGAAGCGCAGATCTACGACGATCTGCGCTGGCTCGGCCTGAGCTGGGATGGGCCGGTGATGCGGCAGTCGGAACGCCTCAACATCTACAGACAAGCTCTTGAAACTCTTTGGGAAAGAGATCTTCTCTTCGCCTGTTCCTGCAGCCGTCGCGACATCGAGGCGGCCGCCTCCGCACCGCAGGAAGGCGTGCCCCTCGGCCCCGACGGAATCGTCTATCCCGGCACCTGCCGCGAGCGTGGCGCCCATCACCCCGGCCAGCCGCTGCCACAGGCCGCGCTGCGCCTGCGCATGGACCGCGCCGCCTGCGATTGCAGCTTCGAGGAGATCGGCCCCGCGCATCGCGGCATTCACCACATCACCCGCGAGCGGATGATCCGCGAGGTGGGCGACATCGTGCTGGCCCGGCGCGAGATGGGCACCTCCTACCACCTCTCGGTCGTGCTCGACGACGCCGCGCAGGGGGTGACGCTGGTGACCCGCGGCGAAGACCTGTTCGAGGCGACGGCGATCCATGTCACACTTCAGAAGTTACTTGAACTTCCGACGCCAACCTATTGCCATCATGATCTAATCCGAGACGAACACGGCAAGCGTCTGGCCAAGCGCGACGACGCCCGCGCGCTGGCGAAATACCGCACGGAAGGCGCCACGCCCGACGATATCCGCCGGATGGTCGGGCTCACACCATTGGCTTGAGGATCTCGACCTCGGCCCCCTCGCGCAACGCGGTATAGAAGCACGAGCGCCGGTTCGTGTGGCAGGCCGGCCCCACCTGATCGACCAGCATCAAGAGGCAATCGCGATCGCAGTCGATCCGCATCTCGACCAGCCGCTGCACATGGCCCGAGGTCTCGCCCTTGGCCCAGAACCCCTGACGCGAGCGGCTCCAATAGGTCACCTGCCCGGTCGCGAGCGTGCGCGCGATGCTTTCCGCGTTCATCCAGGCGAGCATCAGCACCTCGCCCGTGGCGTGATCCTGCGCGATCGCCGGGATCAGGCCGTTCGCGTCGTAAGTCAGGCTGGCGGGATCGAATGTCTGGGTCACTTGGGCTTTCCTCCGGGGCGCAACGGCCCTATCTAACGCGCGACGCCCCGGGGGAAAAGCCATGAGCGACACCGATCTCTTCAAGCTCTATTCGCAGCGCATCCTCGCGCTCGCGGCCGACATCCCGCATACCGCGCCGCTCCCCGAAGCGCCGCTGCGCGCGAACCGCCGCGCGCCGCTTTGCGGCTCGACCGTCTCCGTCGCGCTCGCGGAGGAAAACGGCAAGATCAGCGCCTTCAGCCAGACGGTGCATGCCTGTGCGCTGGGGCAAGCCTCGGCCGCGATCTTCGGCGCGCAGGTGATCGGCTGCACCCGCGATCAGGTGGCGCGCTTGCGCGACGAGCTGGCCGCGATGCTCAAGGGTGGGCCGGTGCCCGCGGCCCCTTTCGGCGATTACGAAGTGCTGCAGGCCGCGCGCGACTATCCCAACCGGCATGCCTCGATCCTTCTTGCGCCCGAGGCGACACTCGAGGCGCTCGACGGCGAAGGCGCGCGTTAACCCGATCGTAAATCCGCCATGCGATTCTGCTGCGAACCAGCCGCATGGAGCGCGCATGAACAACCTAGCCCCGATGCCCGAGGCGGCCTCCGGCACGCTGCTCGACCGGATCGCCAATGAGGCGCTGCTGCTGGGGCGTGATATCGTCGATGTCGCCGGGGCGCTCGATACGCTTGCCGCGACGGCGCAGGCGCAGCTTGCGCTCCTGCGCGAGGCGCAGGGCGCGGCCGAAACCGTGCAGGGCGCGAACCAGCGGGTGATCGCCGGGGTGGAGACGGTTGCCAAATCCGCCGCCGGCACCAGCGAGGCGGTGGAGGAGACGATCCGGCAGCTGCGCCAGACCGGGGCGCATGCGCAGAAGGTCGCGGGATGGGTGCAATCGGCGATCGCGCGGATGGCGGCGGTGAGTTCGACCCTCGCCACGGTGCATTCGGAAAACGCCGAAATCCGCTCGATCGCGACGCAGATCAACATCCTCGCGATCAACGCGAAGATCGAGGCCGCGCGCGCGGGCGATTCCGGGCGCGGTTTCGCCGTGGTGGCGGAGGCGATCAACGAGCTTTCGCAGAAGACCGGCGGCGCGGCGGAGCGGATCGGGCGCGCGGTGGGTGAGCTGAACGGCTCGATGAGCAAGCTGCGCGAGGAGGCGGAGACGATCGCCGATGACGCGAGCGCGGTGCTCTCGACCGCCGCGCAGACCGATGACGGGCTTGGCCGGATGACGCGCAGCACCGCCGAAACGCGCGCCGCGGTGCAGGAGATCGCCGAGCGCGCGGAGATGGTGCGCGGCGCCAATGCGCGGTTCGCGCCCGCCTTCGCGCGGATGGCGGAGGGGATGCGCGGCAATGCGGCCGACGTCGCCACCGCGCAGGGCAAGACCCATTCGCTGATCGCCGCGGGCGAGGCGATCGTGCAGGATTCGGTGCAGATGGGCGGGGCGATCGCCGATGGCGCCCGCATCGCGCAGGTCAGGGAGCAGGCGCGCCGGATCGGCGAGCTCTTTGCCCGCGGCATCCGCGAGGGGAAGATCTCGGCCCAGGCGCTGTTCGACCAACGCTACGAACCGATCCCCGGCACTGATCCGCAACAGGTGATGGCCCCCTTCACCCGGTTCACCGATACTGTCCTGCCCGAGGTGCAAGAGGCGGTGCTCACCTCCGACCCGGCGATCGTGTTCTGCGCGGCGGTCGACCGCAACGGCTATCTTCCGACACATAATCGCAAGTTCTCCCAGCCGCAGGGCGACGATCCGGTCTGGAACGCCGCGAACTGCCGCAACCGGCGCATCTTCGACGACCGCGTCGGGCTGCGCGCGGGGCGCTCGACCGCGCCTTTCGTGCTGCAGATCTACCGGCGCGACATGGGCGGCGGGCAATTCGTGCTGATGAAGGATCTCTCCGCCCCGATCCTGGTCGAGGGGCGCCACTGGGGCGGGCTGCGCCTCGCCTATCGGTTCTGAAGAAAAAAGCCGCCATCCGGGGATGGCGGCATCAGGTTTGCGCTTTCGGGGGCGAACCCCTCAGGACAGGCGGGTCGCCACCGGGGACAGCGGCGACCGAAAGCGCGAGGCAGTGAGCGTGAAATCAGAACAGGCCGGGCAGATAGAGCACGGCGACGAAAGTGATGCAGAGCGAGAGCGCGCCGAGCGCGTCCTGCGCGAGATGGGTGGCATCGCGGCCGATCAGAGCGGTCAAAGTCTTGGTCATCGCGGGTCTCCCTTTCTGTTGCTACTTTGTTCTCATATTCAGGACGCGCTGTAAAGAACTTTTTAGGAACATTCTGCTAGCCGACCTCGATCAGGCGAATCGCCCGATCCTGCTCCATCAGCCAGAGCAGCACCCGCGCCGCCTGCCCGCGCGGCCCCGTCAACCCCGGATCGGTCGTCAGCAGCGCGCGTACATCGCTTTGCGCCACCGCCATCAGCCCCGCCTGCCGTTCGAGATCGGCGATCCGGAACCGCGGCAGGCCCGATTGCGCGGTGCCGATCACATCCCCCGCCCCGCGCATCGCGAGATCCTCTTCCGCGATGCGGAACCCATCCTCGCTCTCGCGCAGGATCGCGAGGCGCCGCTCGCCGGTTTGCGACAGGGGCGGCTGATAGAGCATGAGGCAGGTCGCCTCCGCCGAGCCGCGCCCGACCCGCCCGCGCAGCTGGTGCAGCTGCGCAAGGCCGAAGCTTTCCGCCCGCTCGATCACCATGATCGAGGCATTCGGCACGTTCACGCCCACCTCGATCACCGTGGTCGCAACCAGAACGCGCGTCCGCCCGGCGACGAAATCCGCCATCGCCGCATCCTTTTCCGCGACCGGCATCTGGCCATGGACAAGCCCGACCACCCCCTCGCCAAGCGCCGCGCGCAGGGTACGAAACCGCTCCTCGGCCGAGGCGAGATCGACGCGCTCGCTTTCCTCGACGAGCGGGCAGACCCAATAGGCCTGCCGCCCCTCGCCCACCGCGCGGCGCAGATGGCCGACGACCTCCTCGATCCGGCCGGTCGAGATCAGCGCGGTCTTCACCGGCTTGCGGCCGGGCGGCTTCTCGTCGAGCAGGCTGACGTCGAGATCGCCATATTGCGTGAGCGCGAGCGAACGCGGGATCGGCGTCGCGGTCATCACCAGCACATCGGCCGCCTCGCCCTTGGCGCCCAGTTCCATCCGCTGGGTCACACCGAAGCGGTGCTGCTCGTCGATGATGACGAGGCGCAGGTCGTGAAAGGCGACGTCCTTCTGAAACACCGCATGGGTGCCGACGAGGATGTCGATCCGCCCCTCGGCCAGATCGACAAGCTTCGCCGCGCGCTCGGCGCCCCCGTCGCGCCCGGTCAGCACCTCGAGCCGCACCCCGGCCGAGGCTGCCAGATCGGCGAGGCCCAGGAAATGCTGCCGCGCGAGGATCTCGGTCGGCGCCATCATCACGCCCTGCCCGCCCGCCTCGACCGCCGCGATCAGCGCGAGAAAGGCGACGAGCGTCTTGCCCGAGCCGACGTCGCCTTGCAGCAGCCGGTTCATCCGCCGCGGCCCGGCCATGTCGGCGCGGATCTCCTCGACCGCGCGCAGCTGTGCCGCGGTCGGAGCGAAGGGAAGAGATTTCAAGACTTTACCGGCCAGAACGCCGGTGCCCTGCGTTTCCCGCCCCTTCGCGCGCCGCTGCTGTTGCCGCGCGAGCGCCAAGGTGAGCTGATGCGCAAAAAGCTCGTCATAGGCAAGCCGCGCGCGCGCCGGCGCCTCGGGCGCGAGATCGGCCAGCGCCTGGGGCGCATGGGCCGCGCGCAGCGCCGCCGCCCAATCGGGCCATTTCTCGCGCGCCTTCAGCGAGGGGTCGATCCATTCGGCAAGATCGGGCAGCCGCGCGAGCGATCCCTCCACCGCCTTCGCCATCACCCGCTGCGTGACACCTGCGCCAAGCGGATA
>NZ_JBFXGV010000030.1:0-40766 GCF_050177655.1 Paenirhodobacter sp. | reverse complement strand
CGCGCCGCGCCGGGTCAAGCCCCTCGGCGCCGGAATATTCGTCGAGCAGCTGCTCGAGCGGGCGCAACTCCTCGGGCAGGTCGCTTTGCGCAAGCGGCGGCGGCAGATGGCCAAGCGTCACCGCGCCGATCCGCCGCTTTGCCTGCGCGGCCTCGCCCGGGTCGTTCACCACGAAAGGATAGATCACCGGCAGCGCGCCGATCAGCGCCTCGGGCCAGCAGGCATCGGAGAGCGCGACGGCCTTGCCCGGCAGCCATTCGAGCGTGCCATGCGCGCCGACATGGACGAGCGCATCGGCCTGCCCGCGCAGCCAGAGGTAAAAGGCGACATAGCCGTGACGCGGGGTGCGCGAGAGGTCGTGATAGCTGTCCTCGCGACCGGCGCGATCGCCCCGCTCGGGCTGCAGCGCGACGAGCGCCGCGCCCGCGCGCAGCGCGCGGAAGGCAAAGGCGCCGTCCTGCACCGCGGGGTCGTCCTCGGGCGCGCCCCAGGCCGCGGCGAGATCGTCGCGCAGGGCTTGCGGCAGTCGCGCGAGGGCCGCGCGATACGCGGCGAGCGGCCAGCGGATCGTCGCGGCCAGAAGCCGCGGGGCGAGCCCGGTCAGCGCTTCGACCGCATGGCCGCGCTGCGCGAGATCGGCGAGCATCGCCTCGGTCGAGGCGAGCGCATCGAGCCCCACCGCATGGGCGGCGAGGTCGTCGCGGCCGGGATAGGTCGAGAGCACGAAGGCCGGCTGCAGCGCCTCGGCCGGGATCGCGGCGAGCCGGTGCCAGGCCGCGACGCGATCGGCGATCGCGGCGATGCGCGCGGGATCGGGCGCATGCACGAGGCGGGAAAATTGCAGATCGGGGTCGCGCGGCGCGGCCTGCTTGAAGCTCGCCACGCCCGCGAAGATCCGCCCGTCGACCTCGGGGAGCACGACATGCATCGCGAGATCGGCGGGCGAGAGGCCCCGCGTGCCCACCTCCCAGGCGGCGCGCGGCGCGGTGGCGAGCGCGACCTGGAACACCGGGCAGCCCGCCGCCTCGAGCGGGCCGGGCGCGCCATCGGCGCCGCGGGCGGAAAAGGCGGTGGCGTTGACGATCGCCGCCGGGCGCAGCCGTGCGATCCGGGCGCCGAGCCAGCTTGCGACGCCGGGCGCCTTCAGCGAGGGGGCGAAAACGCCGAACGCGGCGAAGCCCTGATCCTCGAGCGCGGCGATCAGCGCATCGACCGGGGCGAGATCGGCCGCCGCGAGATAGGCGCGGTAGAAGGTGACGAGCACGAGCGGGCGTTCGGGCGCGGCCTCGGGCGGGGGCACCACCCCGGCGCCCGGGCGGTAGAAGCCCGCCTCGGGCAGGGTCTTTTCCCCGGCGACCGGCGCGGCGTAAAGCCCGGCGGCCAGCGCGAGCTGCGCCAGCGCCGCCTGCGCCGCGACCGCGCCCCCCGCATCGCACAGCGCCTGCAACCGGCGCAGCGTCGAGACCGGCAGCGTCGAGGCGGCATCGAGGCGCGGATCCGCGCGCCCGTCGGCGGGCAGCACGGCGAGCGCGATGCCGCGCCGGCGCGCCAGATCCTGCAGGCTCGCCAGCCCATAGGGCCAGTAGCTCTCGCCGCCGATCAGCCGCACGAGGATGCCCTTCGCCTGTGCCGCCACCGTCTCGAGATAGACATCGACCGAAAGCGGATGGCGCAGCGCCGCGAGATTGGCGAGCCGCAGCGCAGGCAGCGCGCCCCCCGCTCCGGCGTCCTGCGCGCGATGCCAGCCCGCCGCGAAAGCGCCGAGATCGCTGTCGGAAAAGGACAGCGCCACGAGATCCGCGGGCGTCTGCCCGAGATCCTGCGGCACGTCGCTCTCCTCGAGCCCGTGGCCTTCGCGGAAGACGAGATGCACCGCTCAGACCCCGAGCACGGTGCGGATCGCCGCGGCGTCGACGTCGCCCTTTTCGGCGATCGCGACGAGCGCGCCCTGCCGCGGCCCCACGCCCCAGGGGCGGTCGTATTGCATCCGCACCCGCGCCCCGACCGCCTGCACCAGAAGCCGCATCGGCTTGCCGCGCACCGCGACATGGCCCTTCACCCGCAGGATGCCGAGATCGCGCGCGAGCCGTTCGACCGCCGCACCGAGCGCCGCGGGATCGTCGATCTCGGGCAGCGCGATCGCCACCGAGTCGAAATCGTCGTGGTCGTGATCGCCCGCCCCGTCGTGATGCGAGGGCCGCGCCGAAAGATCGTCCTCCGCCGCCGCCGAAAGCCCGAGCACGACGCGCGGATCGACCGCGCCCTCGGTCACCGCAAGCACCGGCACGCCGCGCGGGTTCTCCGCGCCGATCACCGCGCGCGCCGCGGCCAGCCCCTCCGCCCCGGCGAGATCGGCCTTGGTCAGAAGCACGATGTCGGCACAGGCGATCTGATCCTCGAAAACCTCGGACAGCGGGGTCTCGTGCTCGACCGCCGCATCGCCCGCCTGCTCGGCCGCCACCGCCGCGGGATCGGGCGCGAAAAGCCCCGCCGCCACCGCCTCGGCATCGGCGAGCGCGATCACCCCGTCGACCGTCACCCGCGAGCGGATCGGCGGCCAGTCGAAGGCCTTGAGCAGCGGCTTCGGCAGCGCGAGGCCCGAGGTCTCGATCAGGATGTGATCGGGGGCGTGGGGCAGCGCGAGCAGCCGCTCGATCGCCGGGATGAACTCGTCGGCGACGGTGCAGCACAGGCAGCCATTCGCCAGCTCGAGGATGCTCTCGGCCGGGCAGTTCGCATCGGCGCAGCCCTTCAGGATCGCGCCATCGACCCCGGCGGTGCCGAATTCGTTGACGAGGATCGCCAGCCGGCGCCCCTCGGGATGGGCCATCAGATGGCGGATCAGCGTGGTCTTGCCGGCGCCGAGAAAGCCGGTGATGACGGTGACGGGGATCTTCTTGAGGTCGGACATCGGGAGCTCCTTCGATCAGTCCTGCTGCGGCGGCAGCCGCGCGACACATTGCTTGCGAAAGATCGCGGGGCGGGCGCGCCAGGGGATCAGCCCGTCGGGCGTGGCGGCATAAAGCGCCGCCCCCTCGAGCAGCGCGGCGAGATCGCGCGCGGGGTCGAGATCGCCGTAGACATAGGCCCAGCGCTCCGGCCCGCCGCTCAGCGCCGCGGTGCAGCCGCGCGCACAGGCCGAGAGGCATTCGACCGCGCGCAGCCGCACCCCCGCGGGCAGATCGCGCGCGGCCAGCGCCGCATGCAGCGCGGCGCCGGGGCGCGGCGCGTCACCGGGCTCCTCCGACGCATCGGGGACAGCGCCGCCGCGGGCGCGGCAGGTCGTGCAGATTGTCAGGGTCACCCCGCCCATCCTTGCTCTCCTTCTCGGAGCGGCGGGGGGGATCGGGCAAGCGCAGCCGTCGACGACAGGCTGCTCAAGCCGGCCGCGAGACACCCCGTTCGCCCGTAACACATCGTGCTGGCAGGTCTCCCGGCTTGCGGATCCCGGGGCCCGGGGGCCCCTGCGCTCCGCCCGCCTTCCCGGCCTTTTGGGGCCAGTGGCGATGGGCGAAACTCTCCGGTCACGGTCGCGGGGGCGGCTGCGCTTGGGCCAAAGGCCTGTCGCATTCCCTCTTCGCCTGTCATAGACAGGAACCAGCGCCGCCCACCTGAGGCAAAGCGCCCCCCCTTGTCAAGACGTCACGACCGAGGTTCCGATGCCCGCCCCGCCGCCTGCCCCGCCGCCCTCCGAAGCCGACCGCCACGCCGCGAAAATGGCGAAGATCAAGGCCGCGCGCGACAAGATGATGGCGACGAAGACCGGGGAGAAGGGGCTGATCGTCGTCCATACCGGAGCGGGAAAGGGCAAGAGCTCGGCCGGGTTCGGGATGATTCTGCGCGCGATCGCACACCGCATGCCCTGCGCCGTGGTGCAGTTCGGCAAGGGCGCGATGGAGAGCGGCGAGCGCGCGCTGATCGAGACGCATTTCGCCGATCTGTGCCAGTTCCACACGATGGGCGAGGGCTTCACCTGGGAAACCCAGGACCGCGACCGCGACATCGCGGCGGCCCGGCGCGGCTGGGAAAAGGCGCAGGCGCTGATCCGCGATCCGGCGATCCGGATGGTGCTGCTCGACGAAATCAACATCGCGCTGCGCTACGAGCATCTCGATCTGGCGGAGGTGCTCGCCTTCCTGCGCGACGAGAAGCCGCCGATGACCCATGTCGTGCTGACCGGCCGCAATGCGAAGCCCGAGCTGATCGAGCTGGCCGATCTGGTGACCGAGATGACACTGGTGAAACACCCGTTCCGCGCGGGGGTGAAGGCCCAGCCGGGGGTGGAGTTCTAGCGCCCCTGCGTCATCTGCAGATACCAGCCGCTCGCCGAGACCGCGGCCGCCTCGGTCAGCGACCAGGTGGTGCGTTTGGAGAAGGTCGGACCGCTGGAGCCGAAACGTGCCAACATGCCCACCGCGGAATGCGTCGAAGGGGCCGGCCGCTCGGTGAACCCCGCGACGACCTCGGGCTCGGCGACGCGCCGCTCACGCAAATAGGCGAAGGCCCGCAGGAACCCCATCTGTTCGTCGTCGATGTAGATAGATTCACGCGGCCACGAACCCGTTTCCCGGGCGATGAGAACCTCGAGCGCGCCGATGACGATCTCGTTGTCGATGAAGCTGGTCGTCATCGCCGTCGCCAGCGCCCAGCACAGATCCTTCGTCGGGAAAAACACGGTCGTGAGATCGCCGTCGGTTTCCGTCCGGAACGCCGAGACCCCGGAAGGCGCATCATAACCAAACTCGACCGCCGTTTCCTCCGCGATATCGGCGAAGACCTCTACCACGTCGATCGCCGTCTCCGGCAGCTGCGCATTCCGCAGTTCCAGCTCGGCCACCTTCTGGCTCAGCCGGGCGATCTGCAGCTCCGCCTCCTCGCGCGCGATCCCGTCGCTGCGCACCCAGCCGATCGCCGGGAAGCGGCGCTGGACGTCCTGCAGCGCGAACACCGTTTCCGCCATCAGCTCCTTCGGATCGGTCCAGTAGCGCACCAGCCGCGACGCCGTCATCTTGTCGCGAAACGCCCGCAGCTTCGCGCGGCCCGCATCGCTGGCTTCGATGTACTCGCCCTGCAATTTGTTGAACGGATCGCGATGCAAAAGCCGGATCACCGGCTTTCTCCGTTCGACGGCATAGTCGTATTCCATCTCGGTATAGCTCAGCCCGGTCTCGGGATGGATCGAGCCATAGCGCCCCGCCGAGATCAGGATGTAATAATCGGAGGCGTCGATCACCGTCTTGATGAGCTCGAGCTGCTCCGCGTCGGTCGCCGGGAAGAGTTCCATTCCCGCCGGGAAGCAATCCGCGCGCAAAAGCGCCTGCGAGACTTCCTGCCGCGCGTTCTGCAGATCCTGGAAGGTGGAGGAAATGAAAACCTGATACCGCTTTTCCATCTGGTCGCGCCGGGCCCCGTGACTTAGGTCTGGGCAAACACTACGGAGAAGCGCGAATGAGCGTCAAGCGAGCCCGATGACCCGGGCGCTGATGATCCAGGGCACCGGCTCGAATGTCGGCAAGTCGCTCCTTGTCGCGGGGCTGTGCCGGGCGGCGCGGCGGCGGGGCATCGACGTTGCGTCCTTCAAGCCGCAGAACATGTCGAACAATGCCGCGGTCACCGCCGACGGCGGCGAGATCGGGCGCGCGCAGGCGCTGCAGGCGCTGGCCTGCGGGCTCGAACCGGTGAGCGACATGAACCCGGTGCTGCTCAAGCCGGAAACCGACACCGGCGCGCAGGTGGTGGTGCAGGGCCGGCGCCGCACCACCACGCGCGCGCGCGACTACTGGGATCTCAAGCCGCAGCTGATGGGCGCGGTGCTCGAAAGTTTCGGGCGGCTGCGCGCCGCGCATGAGTTGGTGATCGTCGAGGGCGCGGGCAGCCCCGCCGAGGTCAACCTGCGCCGCGGCGACATCGCCAACATGGGCTTCGCGCGCGCGGCCGATGTGCCCGTGGTGCTTGCCGGCGACATCGACCGCGGCGGCGTGATCGCGCAGATCATCGGCACCCAGGCGGTGCTCGACCCGGCCGATGCGGCGATGGTTTCCGGCTTTCTGATCAACAAGTTCCGCGGTGATCCGAGCCTTTTCGACGAGGGCTACGCGCTGATCGCGGACCGCACGGGCTGGCGCGGTTTCGGCGTGCTGCCCTATTTCCCCGAGGCCGCGAAACTGCCCGCGGAAGACGCGCTCGACCTGCCCCGCCACGCGCGCGGCACCGGGCTGCGCGTGGTCTGCCTCGCGCTCTCGCGGATCGCGAATTTCGACGATCTCGACCCGCTCGCGCAGGAGCCGGGCGTCGATCTGACCCTGCTTGCCCCGGGCGAGCCGATCCCGGGAGACACCGATCTGGTGATCGTGCCGGGCACGAAATCGACGCGCGGCGATCTCGCCTTCCTGCGCGCGCAGGGCTGGGACATCGACCTCGCCGCGCATCTGCGCCGCGGCGGCCATGTGCTTGGCATCTGCGGCGGCTACCAGATGCTCGGCACCGTAATCCGCGACCCCGAGGGGCTCGAGGGTGCGCCGGGGGCGGAGCCGGGCCTTGGCCTCCTTGCCATCGAGACCGAGATGGTCGCCGACAAGCGCCTGACCCGGGTCAGCGCGACCGATGCGGTGACGGGCGCGGCGCTTTCGGGCTACGAGATCCACATCGGGCGCAGCGACGGGCCCGACCGCGCCCGCCCCTTCGCACGGATCGCGGGCACGCCCGAGGGCGCGCGCTCCGCCGACGGGCGGGTGGTCGGCAGCTACCTGCACGGGATGTTCGCCGAGGACGGCTTCCGCCGCGCCTGGCTTGCGGGCTTCGGGCAGGCGCCGGGGGCCTTGAGTTACGGCGCCGAGGTCGAGGCGGTGCTCGACCGGCTCGCCGATCACCTCGAGGCGCATCTCGACGTCACCGGGCTGCTCGCGCTCGCGCGCTGAGCCCGGCCCCTGCCCCGCTCAGGCCATGCCGCCATTCGCGCGGATCACCTGACCGTTGATCCAGCCGCCCTGCGGCCCGGCGAGGAAGGCCACCACATCGGCGATGTCCTCGGGCGCGCCGAGCCGGCCGAGCGGGTTCGCCTGCGCGAGTTTCTCGATCAGTTCAGGCGGCTTGCCGGCAAGGAACAGATCGGTGCCGGTCGGCCCCGGCGCCACGCTGTTCACGGTGATCGCGCGGCCGCGCAGCTCGCGCGCGAGGATCGGGGTGAGCGCCTCCACCGCGGCCTTGGTGGCGGTGTAGACGCCGTAGCTCTCGAAATGCGTCGCGACCACGGTCGAGGACAGGGTGACGATCCGCCCGCCGTCGCGCAGCCGCCGCGCCGCCTCGCGCAGGCACAGGATCGTGCCGGTCAGGTTCACCGCGATCTGCCGCGCGATCATCGCGTCGTCCGAGGCGGCGAGCGGCGCAAGCTCCATCACCCCGGCGCTGGTCACCACCAGATCGAGCCCGCCGAAGGCCGCCTCGGCCGCCGCGAAGAGCGCCGGCACCGCCGCCGGATCGGCGAGATCGGCCTGCAGCGCCTGCGCCCGGCCGCCCGCCGCGACGATCGCCGCCACCACCTCCTGCGCCGCGGCTGCGCTGCCCGCGTAAACCACCCCCACCGCATATCCCTCCGCCCCGAGCCGCCGCGCGATCGCCGCCCCGATCCCGCGCGAGCCCCCGGTGACGAGGGCGGTCTTGCCAGTGCCGGTCATCTCTCTCTCCTGTCCGATTGCCGAAAGAGGGATACACCCGCAGGTATTTCCGTATAATCCGCGATAATCCGGCATCACAATTCGGCAAGGACGAACAATCATGGACAGGCTCGATGCGATGCAGCTTTTCGTGCGGATCGTCGAGCGGCACAGTTTCAGCCGCGCGGCCGAGGATCTCGGCCTGCCGCGGGCGACCGCGACCGATGCGATGAAGCGGCTCGAGGCGCGGCTCGGCGTCACGCTGCTCGCGCGCAGCACGCGCCGGGTGCAGCCGACGCTCGACGGCGCCGCCTATTATGAGCGCTGCCGCGCGATCCTCGCCGAGGTGGCGGCGGCGGAGGAGGCCTTTGCCGGGGCCGCGCCGCGCGGCGTGCTGCAGGTCGAGGCGCACGGCACGCTCGCGCGGCATTTCCTGATGCCCGAGCTGCCGCGCTTTCTCGCCGCGCATCCCGGGATCGCGCTGCGGCTGAGCGAGGGCGACCGGCTTGTCGATCCGCTGCGCGAAGGGGTCGATTGCCTGCTGCGCGCGGGCACGCCGGCCGACAGCGCGCTGGTGATGCGGCGGGTCGCGCTGCTGCCCGAGGTGACGGTGGCCGCGCCCGACTATCTCGCGCGGCACGGTCGGCCGGAGCGGCTCGACGCGCTCGAGGGGCACCGGATGGTCGGTTTTCGTTCGAGCGCGACCGGCGCGGTGATGCCGCTCGACTTTGCCGAGGGCGCGGGGCGGCGCGCGGTGAGCCTGCCGGTGACGCTGACCGTCGAGGGGGCGGAAAGCTATCACGCCGCGGCGCTGGCGGGGCTCGGGCTGATCCAGCTGCCGCGCTATCACGCCGAGGCCGATCTCGCGGCGGGGCGGCTCGTCGAGATCCTGCCCGCGCATCCGCCCGCGCCGATGCCGGTCGCGGCCTATTACCCGCAAAGCCGCCAGCTCTCGCCGCGGGTGCGGGTGTTCATCGACTGGGTGGTGCAGGTCTTCGCCCGCGCAGAGACCCGCGCGGGCGGCTGAGCGGGATCAGACCGCGGGCTTGCGGTGCTGCGTGCCCTGCTCATAGGCATAGGCGCAGGCGAGCAGCTCCGGCTCGCTCCATTGCCGGCCGAGGAAGATCAGCTCGAAGGGCGCGCCCGAGGCATAATACCCCGCGGGCATGGTGACGCCGGGGATGCCGGCGATGTTCAGCTCGCCCACCGTGGTTTCGAGGATCGCATCGCCCGAATGCAGCCCGGGCAGCTCCTGCAGCATCTGCGGATAGACCAGCGCGTCGAGCCGGTGGCGCGCGAAGACCTCCTCGATCAGCCGCAGATATTTGCGCTTCAGCGCGGTGAATTCGGGCAGCGCCGGCGGCGTCGCCGGGGATTTCTCCGCCTCGAGGAAATCGGGGAGTTCCTTGAGATAGCCGAGGATCGCGCCCGGCGCGAGCGGGTCTTCGGCGGCGGTGGCGGCGACGAAATCTTCCCATGTTTTCAAGGCCGCATCCGGGCCGAGCCGGCGCAGATACAGCGTCATGTCATAGGGGATCGACTCGAGCCCGCGGCCGTCGAAGAAGGGCGTGCCCGGGGTGATTTGGCGCAGCGTAGCGAAATCGGTGCCGGCGAACGGGTCTTCGACGAGCACCGCGCCAAGCGCCTCGAGCTCGGATTTCGCGCGGGCGTAAAGCGCCGCCGCCTCGGGCGAAAGCGCATCCTTGCGCCAGCCCGGGCCGTAAAGGCCCAGCCGCTTGCCCTTCAGCGCGTCGGTCGAAAGCCCCGCCGCATAGCCGCCCTCGGGGATCTTGTCGACCGAGGCGAGGGTCTTCGGATCCTCGGTGGTGAAGCCCGCGAGCACGTCGAGGCAAAGCGCCGCATCCTCGACCCTGCGCGCGATCGGCCCGACCACGTCGCGGTTGCCCGAAAGCGGCACGACGCCGGCGTTGGGGACAAGGCCGATCGTCGGCTTGATGCCGACGAGCCCCTGCGCCGAGGCCGGATTCTGGATCGAGCCGCCGGTCTCCTCGGCGAGGCCGACGACCGCCATATGGGTGGCGACCGCCGCCGCGGTGCCCGCGCTCGAGCCGCCCGGGGCGCGATCCTCGATCGCCGGGTTGATCGTCGGGCCGGCCCAGCTGTCATTCGCGTGCGTGCCGGTCCAGCTCAGGATCGGCACATTGGTCTTGCCGAGGATGACGGCATCGGCGGCGCGCATCCGCGCCACGACGGGGCTGTCGCGCTCGGGCATCAGATCGACGCCGCCGGTGCCGGAGTAAAGCAGCCGCCAGCCCGCGGTGGAGGGAAAGCCCGCCATGTCCATCGGATCCTTCACCACCACGGGCACGCCGGCGAGCGGGCCGAGCGCCTCGCCCGCGGCGCGCTTGCGGTCGATCTCGCGCGCGGTGTCGAGCGCGGCTTCGTTCTCGAAGATGATCGCGTTGTATTTGCCGTTGAGCGCGCGGACCTGCGCGAGGCAGGCCTCGGTCAGCGCCTCAGCGGTGAAGGCGCCGGAGGCGAGCCCGTCGCGCACGGCGCGGATGCTCAGCGCTCCGAGATCAATGTCGGGGGAAGTGGTCATGGCAGGCTCCTTTCGGGCGGCAAAGCGCGCGCCGCCAGGCCCCGGGCGCGGCCCGGGGGCGATGGGGAATGGGACGGGATCCCGGGGGCAGGTCTCGCGGGGCCGGAGCCCGCCCCCGGGGGCCCGGGCGTCGCCGCCCGGGATCGGTTCCGGGGCGTTACACCCCGGCCCTCATTTCGCGATGCCGACGATCGACTTCAGCACCGAGGCGCCGATCGAATATTTCGGGTCGACCATATTGCCGAGCCGCACCCGGCCGCATTGCGTGAGCAGCATATAGGCGTCGATCTCGTCGAAGCCGAAATCGGCGGCGAGCCAGCGGATCAGCTCGCGATAGGCGCCGCGGGCGGCGTCTTCCATCGGCCGGGCGGTGCCGATCGTCATGTAGAACTTCTCGTTCTCCAGCCGCGGGCTGCGGATCGACCAATTCTTGATCAGGTCGATGCGCACCGTCGTCACCGTCGGATGCTCCACCGCGACGCCGCAAAGCTCGCCGTCGCCCTGCGCCGCGTGGCAGTCGCCGAGGAAGAGATAGCCGCCCTCGGTCTGCACCGGCAGGTAGACCACCGCGCCGGGCGCGACATCGGGCATGTCCATGTTGCCGCCGTAATAGTCCGGCACCAGCGAGGAGATCGCCTCCGCCGCGGGCGCGACGCCGAGCGTGCCGATGAAGGGCTCATAGGGCAGGCTGATCTTGTCGTTCCATTTCGTGCCGCCCTCGACGGTGATCTCGAGCTTGCGCACCACCTCGGGCAGCGCCGCGGTGAGCAGCGCGGTATCGGCCGTGGGCACGAGCCCGCCGAATTCGGGCATGATGACGGTGGTGCCCCGCGGCTGCGGCCCGCGCGGCACGATGCTTTCGATATAGACGGCGAGGGTGTCGCCCTTCTCGGCGCCATTGACCCAGATCGGCCCGTTCTGCGGGTTCAGATAGGGGAAATTGAGGATCTCGGTCGGGCGATCGGTCTCGTGCTTGATCGCGCCCTCGAAGGCGTCATGGGTCTCGGCGGCGACGACGGTGCCGGGATCGACGCGCAGCACCGGCTCGAGCTGGGCGGTGTAGATATAGGGGTAGCTGCCCTGCTCCGCCTCGGTGATCGTGCGGCTCTCGAGCGCCTTGCCCTTCGCCACCCCCTTGCGCGCCATGATCGTTTCGTCAAACCAGCTCATCGGTCATCCTTTCCGGTTTGTTTTCAATTGGTTGAATTCCCCTCCCGGCCTAGACCGAGAGGTAGCGGCGGATCGTGTCGCGGTCTTGCAACTGGGCGCGGTCGAGCTCGGCGACGATGCGGCCCTTGTCCATGACGTAGCAGCGCTGCGCCATCGCGCGGATCATGTCGATGTTCTGCTCGACGAGGACGACGGTGACGCCGGTCTCGCGGTTGAGTTCGACCATGATGCGCGCGATCTCCTGCACGATATTGGGCTGGATCCCCTCGGAGGGTTCGTCGAGCAGGATCAGCTCGGGCGCGCCCATCAGCACCCGCCCGATCGCGAGCTGCTGCTGCTGGCCGCCCGACATCGTGCCCGCGCGCTGGTCGGCGCGCTCCTCTAGGATCGGGAAATAGCGGTAGATCTCGGCCAGCTTGCCGGCGACCGGATGCCCCGAGATGCTCTCGCCCACGCGCAGGTTCTCGAGCACGCTCATCCGCGGGAAGACGTCGCGCCCCTGCGGAACGTAGCCGATGCCCTGGCGCGCGCGGTTATGCGCCGACATCTGGTCGAGCGCCGCGCCGCGCAGGTTGATCGAGCCGGCATCGGTCGGCAACAGGCCGATCAGCGTCTTCATCAGCGTCGACTTGCCGACGCCGTTGCGCCCGATCACCGCGACGATCTCGCCCTCGCGGATCTGGAAATCGACGCCCTGGAGCACCGGCTTGCCGCCGTAGCCCGCCCGCAGGTCGATCACATCGAGAAGCACGTCCTTACGCATCGGTTTCTCCCAGATAGATGGCGGCGACGCGCTCGTCGGCGACAATCTCGTCGATCGTGCCCTGGGCGAAGATCTTGCCGAAATGCAGCACCGTGACCTGGTGCGCGATCTGCCGCACGAAGGCCATGTCGTGCTCGACGGCGAGCAGCGTCATCCCCTCGCGGTTGAGATCCTGCAGCATCTCGCCGGTGGCGAAGGTCTCGTCCGGGGTCATCCCGGCGGTGGGTTCGTCGAGCAGCAGCAGCTTCGGGCGCAGCGCGATCGCCATCCCGATCTCGAGCCATTGCTTCTGCCCGTGGCTGAGATTGCCGGCGAGCTGGTCGCGGTCGGCCGTCAGCTTGAGGAATTCGAGCAGTCGGTCGATCTCGCCCGCAAGCTCGCGCGGGGCGATGTGGTGCTGCAGCGCGATCGTCAGGTTCTGCCGCACGCTCAGCTCCTTGAAGATGCCGGGCACCTGGAACTTGACCGAGATGCCGCGGCGGATCCGCTCGAAGGATTTCGCCCGGGTGATGTCGGCGCCGTCGTAAAGGATGGTGCCGCTGTCGGGCAGATGCTCGCCCAGGATCAGCCGGAAGAAGGTGCTCTTGCCCGCGCCGTTCGGCCCGATCAGGCAGTGCATCTCGCCGGGCTGGAGCGCGAAATCGACATTGCCGGTGACATGCAGCCCGCCGAAATGCTTGTTGAGCTGGCGTGTTTCGAGAAGCGCCATCGTCAGTTTCCTTCCGTTCGGGATTTGCGCCGGGCGACGAGGTCTACGAGCCCGGCGACGAGGCCGCGCGGCGCGATCAGCACGGTCACGACGAGCAGCGCCCCCATCACGATCAGCGCGTATTGGCTGCCATGCACTGTGAGCGCCTGGAACACCACGAGCACGCCGAGCGCCCCGACGAGCGTCGTCGTCAGATCGGAGCGCCCGCCGACGGCGACCCAGACGATCGGCAGCGAGGCCGCGGTCATCCCCATCGAGGAGGGCGTGATGTAATTGCCCCAGGAGGTGTAGAGCACCCCCGAAAGCCCGGCGAGCGCGGAGCCGATGACGAAGGCGGCAAGCTGATACTTGCGCACGTCATAGCCGAGCATCTCGGCGCGCTGCGGGTTCTCGCGGATCGCCACGAGCACATTGCCGAAGCGCGAGTTCACCAGGATCCGCAGCCCGAGATAGACGAGGAGCAGGAGCCCGAGCGTGACATAGTAGAGCGGCAGGTCGGGATAGAGCACCACCGCCCCGCCCGGCCAGGGGATCGTGAGCGAGGGCATCGCGCCCATGCCGTTGAAGCCATTGAGCCGCGCCGCGCCGATCGCCCATTCCGGCCCCGCGGTCTGCGCCATGAAGCGCTCGAGCACCAGCGTCACGGAAAGCGTGACGATGCCGAGAAACACCCCGCTGATCCGCCCGAAGAAGAGGAAATAGCCAAGCACCGCGGCGAAAAGCGCGCTCAGCCCCACCGCGAGCAGGAGCGAGATCAGCGTCAGCCCATAGGCGTCGCCGAGGTTGATGGTGAGCACGCCATAGGCATAGGCCGCGACCCCGAAGAAGGCGGTCTGCCCGAAGCTCAGCGCGCCGCCATAGCCCCAGATCAGGCTCAGCCCCATCGCCATGAAGAGCCAGTTGAAGAAATAGACGTTGTTGCCGACGTCATAGCTGTCCGCGAACATCGGATAGACGCAGGCGGCGACGAGCACGACAAGGAAGCCCGACCAGAACTTCGGCCCGCGGCCGAGCGTCTGCGGCCCCTCGACGAGCCTGAGGAAGGCGGAGAAACGGGATGCGCTGGACACGTCAGGCCCTTTCTTTCAGGATTTTGCCGCTGATCCCGCGCGGCAGGATGCGGATCACGATGATGACGGCGACGAGCATGCCGATCTGCCCGGCGAGCTGGCCCTGCCAGGAGGTCAGCGCGGCCTTGATGAAGCCGAGCACGACGGCGGCGGGCGCGGTGCCAAGGAAGATATCGGCGCCGCCCACGACGACGGTGACGAAGGCCTCGACCATGAAGGCCGCGCCCATCGTCGGCACGAGCGTCATCGTCGGCGCGTAAAGCCCGCCCGCAAGCCCCGCGAGCGCGGCGCCAAGGCCGAAGGTCAGGCTGTAGACGAGGTTGGTGTTGACCCCCAGCGCCTCGGCCACATGCGGCACCTGGATCGTGGCGCGCGCGAGGATGCCGAAGCGGGTGCGGGTGAACATCAGCCAGAGCCCGGCGAGGGTGGCGAGCGCAGCAAGCATCAGCACCACGCGATAGACGGAATAGCTGTAGCCGCCGACGGCAAAGCTGCCGAAGGGCGTGCCGCTGCCCGGCATCGTGGTGCCGAGCACGATCAGCGTGCCCTGGGTGACGATCATCGAGATCCCCCAGGTCGCCACGATCGTGTCGAGCGGGCGCTTGTAGAGCGGGCGGATCACCAGCGCCTCGACGATCATCCCGGCGAGGCCCGCGGCGAGCGATCCGGCGAGGATCGCAAGCGGCAGCGGCACGCCCATATGGGTGACCGAGGTCGAGACATAGGCGCCGCAAAGGATGAACTCGCCATGGGCGAGGTTGATCACCCCCATCATGCCGAAGATCACCGCGAGACCGCAGGCGCTCAGCACGAGAAAGGCGAAGGCATCGCCGAACTGGTAGAAGAAGCTGAAAATTGAAGCGAGGAACTCCATGGGACCGTCCCTTTCGTGCAGGCCATCGTCTCGGGAAGAGGGAGCGCGGGGCCGCACGCGGCGGCCCCGCTTCGGTGCCGGATTATTGCTTCGGCGGCAGGTTCGAGGGCGTGTATTGCGCGCTCGGGTCCGACTTCGTCAGATCGCAGCCGACATCGCCCAGCCAGTAGGGCTTGATGTCGTCCCATTTCTTCGGGAATTCGATCGAGTGATCGGCGTTGACATGGGCGAGGTAGATCGTGTGCGAGGTGTGCTGGCTCTTCGGGTCGATGCACATCTTGCCCTCGGGCGCGTCATAGCAGAGGTTGCCGTCGGCGAGCGTCGCGCGCACATCGGCGAGCTTGGTCGAACCGCCCGCCTTCTCCACCATCTCCTTGTAAAGATAGACGGCGGCATAGGAGTTCTCGGCCTCCTGGTTGATATAGGGCTCGTCGGGGAACATCGCGTGGAACTTCTCGACGAAGGCCTTGCTTTCGGGCGTGTCGACTTCCTCGACGTAGTTCACCGTCGCATACATGTCCTTCAGGCTCGGCGGCGTGAAGCGCTTGTGCTCATAGCCCTGGCCGACGTTGACCGAGGAGGCCATCGGCAGCCCGAGGTTCGCGGCCCCCGCCTGCTCGTAATAGGACGACTGCGCCGTGCCGACGAGCAGCGTCACCACGAAATCGGGCTTCGCCTTCTGGATGTTCTGGATCGTCTGCGAGAACTGCGACACGCCAAGCGGGATGAACTCCTCGCCCGCCATCGTGCCGCCGTTTTCCTTGACGATGTTGCGCACCCATTCGGCAGAGATCTGGCCGAAGTTGTAGTCGGCGGCGATCGTGTAGACGTTCTTGCCGTATTTCTCCATCATATAGGGCAGAAGCGTCGAGAACTGCTGTTCGGGCACCGCACCGGTGACGATCATGTTCGCGTCGCAGACGCCGCCCTCATACTGGTTGTTGTAGAAGGCGAGCCCGTCGAACTGGTTCACGATCGGGCGATAGGCCTCGCGCGAGGCCGAGGAGAAGCCGGCGAAGACCACGTCGACCTTGTCGCGCTGCAGCACGCGGCGCATGAATTCCTGGTAGCGCGTGTTGTCCGACTGGGTGTCGTAGGTCACGAGCTCGATCGGGCGCCCGGCGATGCCGCCGGCGGCGTTGATCTCCTTGGTGGCGAGCTCGATGCCATGCACCTTGCCGATCGTGGCGAGCGCGAAATCGCCCGACTGATCTTCGAGCACACCGATCTTGATCGGCGCCTTGTCTTCGGCCGAGACCGGGCCGGCGACAGCCAATAGGGTAGCGAGCACCGAAACGGTGCTGATGAGTTTCCCGTTCATTTTCAACTCCTTGTTGGTGAGGTTGGGGTGCTTTCCGCTAGCGCGCCTCGCACCTCTTGTTGGTCGTCGTGCGATCGAGATCGCCGGTCGTCAGGGTCTGCATCAGGATCTCGCAGTGATCCTCGACGCTGACGCGCGCGCGCATGGCCTCCTTGCGCAGGAGGTCATAGGCGGCATTCTCGTCGAGCCCGGTGGCGCGCATCAGCGCCACCACGGCCCGGATGACATGCATGCGCTTGTGCCGCCGCGCGATCAGCTCGGCCTGGCCCGCATGCAGCTGGCTGGTGCGGTTGAACTCGTTCACCGCCAGATAAAGCGCCGAATAGACCGAGCCGCCATGCACCGGCTTCGACAGGAAGGCGAGCGCGCCGAGCTGCATCAGCGCGCGCAGCCGGCTTGGCGCCTCGGAACCGACGAGGCCGATCGTCGGACAGGGCGCGGGCGCCGCCGCCCCTTCCGCCGCGGCCTCGGCCCCGGGCCAGGCGGCGGGCAGGATCAGGTCGCCGTCGAGGATCGCGACATGCCGCTCGGGCGAGAGGTCGGCGGGCAGTTCGAGCGCCTGCCCCGCGGCGATCGGGCGGATTTCCGGCTCGAGGCCAAGCCGGCGCAGCACCGTCTCGAGCACCTCGAGCGAGCCGCCGGCGGCGGAGAAGATGACGGCCCTGCGGCCCTTGAAATTCTGCGCGATCCGGGCTGCTCTCATGACACCACCCGCATCTGCGCGCGCCGCTGCGCCGGTTCGAAAACGGTGGTCGAGCCGATCATATAGGGATCGGGGGCGACCGGGGCGCCGGCCTCGAGCACCACGTCGAATTCGTAATCCGCCCGCGAGATGCCGATGCGCGGGGTGAGTGCCGCGTGGAAAGTGTCGGGGTCGATCGTCACCCGGCCCTGCGGCGCGTCGATCCCCTGCCCCGCCACCGCGCGGCGCACCGGGCCGGTCTCGACGGTGCCTGCGCGGGCGACGGATTTCGCCAGAAGATGCACCGCGACATAGGCCGCCTCGGCCTCGGCCGAGACCACCGGCCCCGCCGGAAAGGCCGCGTCATAGGCCGCGACGAAGGCGGCGTTGCGCGCCCCGGGCAGCGAGGAGAAATAGACGCTCGAGCTGATCTGACCGTCGGCGCCCTCGGGGCCGATCGCGCGCAGCTCGGGCTCGGAGAGGTTGCAGCTGGCCACCGGAAAGCGCGCGACCTGGTCGATGCCGCGGGCGATGCAGGCCTGGCGGAAGGCGCGAAAGAAGGCGTAGGAGGACTGCCCGATCAGCGCGTTGAAAACGAAATCCGGTTTCGTTTCAAGGATTTCCGCGACGATCGCCGCCATCTCCGTCTCGCCCACCGGCAGATAGCGCTCGGCCACCACCTCGCCCTGCCGCTTGAGCAGCCCCTCGCGCATCACCCGGTTGCTTTCCCAGCCCCAGATGTAATTCGAGCCGATGCAATAGCCCCGCCGCCCGTAGCGCGCGCAGAGAAAGTCGATCAGCGGCGAGATGTGGTGGTTCGGCGCGGCACCGGTGTAGATCACGTTGGTCGAGCCCTCGAACCCCTCGTAATGGGTCGGATACCAGAGCAGCGCGTCGTGTTTCTCGAAAAGCGGGATCACCTCCTTGCGGCTCGAGGAGGTATAGCAGCCGCAGACGTGGCGGATGCCCTGATCGAACATCTCGCGTACCGCGGGGGCGTAGTTCTGCAGCGCGCAGCCGGGGTCGAGATGCACCGGATGCAGCGTCACCCCGGCCTGCGGGTCGGCGTTGATCTCCTCGCAGGCGAGGCGCGCGCCGTTGAGCAGCGTATGCGCCACGGTCCCATAGGAGCCGGTGACAGAGAAGAGCAATCCGAGGGGCAGGTCGATACGTTCCATGGTGCCTTCCAAACGACGAAAAAGCCCCTGAAGCGGGAACCGCTTCGGGGGCTTACTTGCCGGCTTATCTTGAGATTCGGTTGCGCCGTCAGGAGCACATTTGCTCAGCGCATGTCTCACCATCGGGAATCAGCGGGGCAGATGTCAAGACCCTGTTACGATCGGGGCCGGGCACCCCCTGATCCGCCCGGATCTGCCCATCACCGCTGCACCGCAGAAAGGGTTTGCCCGGAAATTGGGCGCTCTCCGGATGCCACCCCCTCCGGCGCGGCAAGAAACAGCAGCTCGACGCCGAGCCGTTCGGCAAGCGGCCGCCCCGCCTCGCCCAGCACCATGAAGGCGGAGGCCAGCGCATCGGCGCGCATGCAGCTTTCGGTCAGCACCGTGACCGAGGCCGGCCCGTCGAGGAGCGGCGCGCCGCGGCGCGGGTCCATCGTGTGCGACAGCGTGCGGCCGCCGAGGGTGATCTGGTGGCGGTAGTCGCCCGAGGTGGCGATCGCGAGGTCGCGCAGCTCGAAAACGGATTGCACCGCGCGCAGCTCCGGGTCTGGGCGCTCGACCGCCACCGCCCAGCCGCGCCCGTCGGGCTGGGCGCCAAGCGCGCGCAGCTCGCCGTCGATCGCGGCGAGCGCATGGGCGATGCCGTGCTCCTGCGCCACCTCGATGAGCCGGTCCACGCCATAGCCCTTGGCGATACCGCTCAGATCGAGCGCCATCGGCGCGTGCTTGCGCGCGCGGCCCCCGGCGAGGTCGAGCTCGAGCGTCTCGTAACTCGGCCGGCGCGGACGGGCGAGCGCGGCGCGGATCGCCTCCGGATCGGGCGGCGTCGCACCAAAGCCCCAGGCCGCCACCGCATCGCCCATCGCGATCTCGAAGGCCCCGCCCGAGAGCCGCCCGATCTCGAGCGCGCAATCGAGCACGGTGAGCAACCGCGCCGGCAGCGCCGTCCAGACCCCTTCGGGCGCGGCGTTGAAGCGCATCAGATCGCTCTCGGCCCGCCAGGTCGACATCTGCGCGTCGACCTCCTCGACCGCCGCCTGCAGCGCGCGGTCGAGCGGCGCGAGATCGGCGACCTCCGGCGCGTAAAGCACCACCGACCAGCGCGTGCCCATCGTCGGACCGCTGAGCGCGCGGCGTTTCAGATCAGAAGATGTCTTCGGCATAGCGTCCCTCCGCCTTCAGCGCCTCGAGGCTTTGCCCGCGCGCGGCGAGCAGATCGTTCAGCACGGCGCGCACGCCCTCGGCCATCTCGCGCCCGCCGCAGACCATCACCTGCGCCCCGGCAGCGAGCAGCCGCGCGACGGTGCCGCCCTCGCGGCGCAGCCGGTCCTGCACATGCTCGCGCCGCCCCGCGCGGGAGAAGGCCGGCGACAGCGTCGCGAGCTGGCCGCGCTCGGCCCAGCCGGTGAGCTCGGTCTCATAGAGGAAGTCGCTTTCCGGCGTGCGCGCGCCGAACCACAGATGCACGGGGCGGCGGCGGTTGGCGCGGATGAAGCCCGCGAGCGGCGCGATCCCGGCGCCCGCGCCGATCAGGATCAGCGGCGTGCGGGCGGGGGCGACGTGGAAGCCCGCATTGCGGCGCAGGAAGGCGGTGATCGTGTCGCCGACCGCCAGATCGGTGAGCTGGCCCGAGCAGAGCCCGCCCGGCTGACGGCGCACGCAGATCTCGACAAAGCCGTCGCGCGCCCCGGAGGCGAGCGAATAGAACCGCGGCAGGTCCGAGCCCGCGGGCAGCACGCCCAGAAGATCGCCCGCCTCGAAGCGCGCGAAGCCCTGCCCGGTGAGCCGCTGCCAGAGGCTTTGCGCCGGCAGCGCGAAGCGCAGGATCGCGGCGGGGGCCTGCACCTCGGCGCCATAGTCGCGCCGCGCAATCAGCCGCAGCGCCTCGCCCGCGGGCAGTTCGGGCAGATGGGTCAGTTCGAGATCGAGGCCCAGCGCGGCGCCCAGATCCTGCCCCCAGCGCGCGAAATCCTGCGGCGACTGGCGGTTCACGGTGCCAAGCGGCATCAGCTCGGCCCAGCCGATCGCCTGCGCCGCCTGCGCGAGATCGCCGGCATAGGCGCAGAATTCGGGAAAGGCCCGGTCGCCAAAGCCGAGCACCGCGACCGGCGCGGCGGGCGGCGCCTTCAGCGCGCGGATCCGCGCCAGCACACCGCGCGCGGCGGCGGGGGATTCGCCCTCGCCATAGGTCGCGGCGAGGATCAGGAAGCGCTTCGCATGGCCGTAACGCGCCGGATCGAACTGGCTGAGCGGCGCGGCATGCACGCTTTGCCCCTGCGCCGCGAGCGCATCGCGCAGGGTGCGGGCAAAGCCCCAGGTGGTGCCCCCCTCGGAGGCGACGAGCAGGATCGTCTCGGCCGCGCCGGCGGCGGCATTGCCCTTCAGCCGCATGCCCGAGTGCCGCGTGCGCAGCCATTGCACCACGCCGGTCACCGTGAGCACCGGCACGGTCAGCGCCATCAGCCCGAGGATCAGGCCGAGCACCGCGGCCCCCTGCCCGGTGTGCAGCATCATCACGATCGCGCTCGCCCGTTCCCAGGGCGTCGGCGCGGCGGAGGAGAGCACCGCGCCGGTGCCAGGATCAATGAGCGCGGTGCCGCCGGTGGTGGTGAGGGTGAAGACGTCGCTCGGATCCTGAGTCGAGGGGAAGGAGAGCGCGCGCAGCGTGCTCACCGGGGTCTCGGCGAAAAGCGGGATCTGCGCCGGGTCGAGCCGGGCGAGCCCCTGCGTTGCCGTCGCGGGCGCAGGGTCGGTGCCCTCGTCGGGCAGGAGCGAGAAGGTCGAGGCGGTCATCCAGAGCGCGGTGAGTGACGACAGCAGCAAGCCCCCCACGGCGAAGCGCGCAAGCTCGACATGCACGCGCCCGGGCCATGGCCCGCGCGTGCGCCCGAACCAGCGCCGCCAGCCGCCCATCCGCCGCGCGACCATCGCCGCGCCCGACAGCGTGAGCAGCGCCATGCCGGCCGCCCCCGCCGCCATCACCCACCGCCCGGTGTCGTCGAGAAAGAGCGAGCGGTGCAGATTGACGAGCCAGCGCTCGCCCGGCATCGGATCGGCCGAGCCCGCATCCGCGCCGGTCGCCGGGTCGATCACCGCGCTGCCGGGCGCGCCGCCGTCGAACCACCAGGCGGTGATCCGCCCCGAAGGCGCGCGGCGGATCTGTTCGAGCCCGGGATGGGTGGCCCCCGCCCGCGCGGCCAGCTCCGCCACCGTCAGCCCGGCCTCTGCCTGCGGCGCCCCCATGCGCTCGAGCGCGGGGTAGACCGAGAGCATCGCGCCGCTCGAGGCCAGCACGACAAGAAGCACGGCGAGGACGAGCCCCGGCCAACGGTGAAGCGAACGCAGCATGGGCGGGTCTCCGGATCAGAAGCTGACGGTCAGCGTGTCGATATAGCCGCGCCCCTGCACCGGCTTGCCCGCAGCGTCCGAGGTCAGCGGCAGCACGATCTCGTTCGGGCTGTCGCGCATGTCCTCGACCGCCGCATCGACATGGAGCACATAGCCGGCGTCAAACAGCGCATCCTGCAGATCGAGCGTGATCTTGAGCGAGCGCCCCGAGCCGACCGAGGCGCCGGTGATGCCGTCGACCTGCGCGGTATCGCCGCCGGTCGCGGCCTGCCAGCCGCTCAGATGCTTGTAATATTTCGCCTTGCCGCCCGCCATCCAGAGACTGCCGACATAGGCGCCCTGCGCATCGGTGACGTAATAGGCGAGATAGGCGCCATTGCCGCCGTAGCTCTGCATCTGGGTGGTGAAGGTGACGGGCTTCGCCTGGGCGAGCACCGGCACGGCGGTCAGCGCGGTCGTGAGCGCCAGCGCAGTGAGAAGATGTTTCATCGGATGTCTCCTTCGATCGGATCAGTTGACCTGCACCGCGGGCTTTGCGCCCGGGGCGAAAAGGCCGTTCGCGGGCGGCGCGACCGTACCGGCGGGCGCCGGGGCCATCCCCGTGGCACAGCCCGGCTGACCCGGCGCGCAGCCGCGGCCCTCGTCATCGTCGTCGTCCTCGTCGTCGTCGCTTTCGTGGCGCTCGCCCTTGCGGCCGAACCAGCCGCCGTCATCGTCGTCATTCTCGGCGAGGCGGAGCTGCATCGGCGCCGGGGCCGTTCCCGTCGCGGCGGGGCGGGCGGAGAACAGCGCCGCCGGCGCGGCGATCGGCGCGGCGGTGAGCACGCCCGCGACGCTCGTCGCGATCGCGGTGGAAAGGGCCAGAAGGGCAAGTGCGGATTTCATCGGAGTTCCTTTGGATGGGTTGATCTGGGGCCGGTTTCGCCCGCCAAGCTGAGCGCGGGCTGAAGCCGGGGCGTTTTTCGCTTCAGCTTCCTGTCAGCTGGGGCGCACCGGTCCGACCAAGGAAACCTCCGGCGCGCCCCACCCGGGCCGAGGCCCGGGATCAGTGCTCGGGGCGGCGGTCGCGGTCGTGATCGCCCTCGAATTCGCTTTGCACGACGGCGAGCGTCGCCGGATCGAGCTTCAACTCGACCTCGCGGCCCTGCGCGTCGCGGGCGTGGACCTCGTAGCAGCCATCGTCGATCTTGATCCGGCGCACGGTCAGCCCCTGCGCCTCGACCAGCGCCTGCACCGCCGCGCGCGGCTGCCACTCGGCCATCGGCACGCGGCAATGATCCTCGCCGGCGAGCGCCGCACCGGCAACAAGGCACGGCCCGAGCGCGGCGAAGGCGAGGCGGGCAAGGGGGCGGCGGAAATTCGGCATCGGATCCTCCGTGATCGGTTGCCCCCTTCTGCCGCGCGAAACTGACACCAGCCTGAAGCGGCCCCGGCGTGCGGTTCAGCTTGCCGTCAGCTTCGCGCGCAATAAGCTGGCGCAGTTCCGGAGGAGCCATGCGCATTCTGCTGATCGAAGATGACGAGGTGCTCGGCTCGGCCGTGCGCGACCAGATCGCCGCCGACGGCTATCCGGTCGACTGGGTCACGCGGCTCGACGGCGCGCGCGATGCGATGGCGGTGGCGGGATACGACCTGATCCTGCTCGACCTGATGCTGCCCGACGGGCTGGGGCTTGGCTTCCTGCGCGCGCTGCGCACGCGCGGCGACGTCACCCCCGTCATCATCCTCACCGCGCTCGATCAGGTGTCGGACCGGATCGACGGGCTCAATGCCGGGGCGGATGACTACCTCGTGAAACCCTTTGATCTGGCCGAGCTTTCCGCCCGCATCGGCGCGGTGGCGCGGCGCTACTCGGGCAATCCGAACCCGATCGTGACGCTCGGCCCCCTCGCCGTCGATCTCGCCGCGCGCTCGGTGCGGCGCGAGGGCAAGCCGGTCGTGCTCACCGCGCGCGAATGGGCGCTTTTCGAGGCGTTTCTCAGCCGCCCCGGGCAGCTTCTGTCGAAACAGGCGCTCGAGGAGCGGCTTTATTCCTTCGACGACGAGGTCGGCTCGAACACCGTCGAGGTGCATGTGAGCCGGCTGCGCAAGAAGCTCGGCGCCGGGGTGATCGAGACCGAGCGCGGGCTCGGCTACCGGCTGGGGCGCGGATGAGGGCGCCGCATTCCCTTCAGCTGCGGCTTGGCCTTACGGTGGGCGGCGCGGTGATCGCGCTTTGGGCGACGGGGGCGCTCGCCACCGCGCAGCTTGCGCGTTCCGAGCTGAACGAGGTCTTCGATTCCGCGCTCGAGGAGACCGCGCAGCGCGTGCTGCCGCTCGCGGTGAGCGAGATCCTTGGCCGCGAGGGGGCGACCGGGGTGCAGACGGTGCCCGCGATCCGCAGCCACGAGGAGCATTTCACCTATGTCGTGCGCGACGGCGCGGGGGCGGTGCTCCTGCAATCGCATCGCGCCGATCCGGCGGTGTTCCCCCCCTACACCGGCCCCGGGTTCTCGCAGACCGCCGCGCTGCGGCTTTACTCCGACGAGGCGCTGCGCGGCTCGATCACCATCACCGTGGCCGAGCCGCTCGCCCATCGCGCCACCGTCGCGCGCGAGCTGCAGATCGGCCTGCTCGCGCCGCTCGCGCTGATCGTGCCGCTCTCGCTTGCCGCGATCGCGCTGATCCTGCGCTTCGGTTTCGCACCGCTGCGCCGGTTCCGGCTGCGGCTCGCCCAGCGCGGCGCGGCCGATCTCTCCGCGGTCGAGGCGGGCGATCTGCCCGCCGAGGTGCTCCCGCTTGCGCAGACGATGAACGCGTTGCTTGCCCGGCTCGACGCCGCGTTTCAGGCCGAGCGCAGCTTTGCCGCCAATGCCGCGCATGAGCTGCGCACGCCCCTCGCCGGCGCGATCGCCCAGGCGCAGCGGCTGCGGGCGGAGACGAAAGACCCCGCCGCCGCCGCCCGCGCCGGTGAGATCGAGGCCGGGCTGAAACGGCTCACCCGCCTCTCCGAGGGGCTGATGCAGCTCGCCCGCGCCGAGGGCGGCAAGCTGCGCACCGACACGCTGCGCGATCTGCGCCCGGTGGCGCGGATCATGGTCGAGGACACCGCGCGGCTTGCGGGCGCGGCGCCGGCGACGCTCGATCTGCCGCAGGCGCCGCTGCTCTCCGACCTCGACCCCGATCTTTTCGGCATCCTCTGCCGCAACCTCGTCGACAATGCTTTGCGCCACGGCACGCCGGGCGCGCCGGTCGCCGTGCGGCTGACCACCGGGGGGCGGCTCACCGTGGAGAACGACTGCGCCCCCCTGCCCGCCGAAACCCTCGCGCGCCTCGGCACGCGGTTCGAGCGCGCGCCGGGCGCGGGCAAGGGCAGCGGGCTCGGCCTTGCGATCGTGCATGCGATCGTCGCGCGCGCGGGCGGGCGGCTTGCGCTCGCCTCGCCGATTGCCGGCCAGGCGCGCGGCTTTGCCGTCACCGTCGATCTGCCCCTGACACATGAACCCTGACCCTTCCCACCCAGCGAAACCGCGAGGCAAAGATGTCCCCCCTTCCCTACCAGTCGGCCCATGAGGAGCTGCATTTCATCAACCGCTCCGGCTGGCTGCGCGCCGCGGTGCTCGGCGCGAATGACGGCATCGTCTCCGTCGCCTCGCTGATCGTCGGCGTCGCCGCGGCCGACCCCTCGCCCACGGCAGTGCTGATCGCGGGCGGCGCGGGCCTCGCCGCGGGCGCGATGTCGATGGCGGCGGGCGAATATGTCTCGGTCTCCTCGCAATCCGACATCGAGCGCGCCGATATCGCGCGCGAAACCGCCGCGCTGCGCGACACGCCCGAGGAGGAGGAGCGCGAGCTCGCCTCGATCTTCGAGAGCCGCGGACTGAGCCAGGCCACCGCCGCGCTGGTCGCGCGCGAGCTGACCGAAAAGGACGCGCTCGGCGCCCATGTGCGCGAGGAGCTGGGGCTGAGCGAAGTGCATGCCGCCAATCCGCTGCAGGCGGCGCTCGCCTCCGGGCTAACCTTCTCGGTCGCCGCGGCGATGCCGTTGATTGCCGCGGTGCTTGCCCCGGCGGGACAGGTGATTCCGACCGTCGTCGGCGCGACGATGGTCTGCCTCGCCGCGCTGGGTGCGCTGGGCGCACGCGCGGGCGGCGCACCGATGGGGCCCGCGACGCTGCGCGTGCTCTTCTGGGGCGCGGCGGCGATGGCGATCACCGCGGGCGTCGGCCGGCTCTTCGGCGTCAGCGTCTGAGGCCCGGGCGCCGGCGGCACCGCTCACCAGCGCAGCAGCCGGCGCCCGACAACCGCGCCCAGCGCGGCGCTGATCCCCATGCCGAGCCCGTACCAGGTGACGTAGAACATCGGCGAATCCTCGGGGCAGTGCAGCGTGTAACCGACCACCGCGAAACCGCCGACGGCGAGCCCGTAAAGCCCGCCGGTCAGCGCCGGGCGGGTGCTTGCGCCGCGGCGCAGGGCGGCGAGGCCCAGGCCGAGCGGCAGCGCCGAGACGAGCGTGATCGAGAGCAGGCACGCCGCGGCGGTCTGGCCCATCAGCTCGGCCAGCTCGCCCCCGGGCGGGGTTTCAAGGGCGCGCGCGGCGAAAAGTGCCACCGCCACGGCAAGCGGCGCAAGCAGCGGCCAGAGCGGCACGCGCCGCCCCGGATGGGTGCTCGCCAAAGCGGCGGCCAGCGCGAGCAGCCCGATCGCAAGCGGCAACAGCATTTTCGCCGCGACCACCGGCTGCGCGATCGCGGCGAACCAGTCGGCGCGCAGGCCAAGCACGGCCAGCAAGCCGCACAGGCTTGCCGCCAGCCCGGCGCCGGCCAGGGCCAGCATCCGCCCCGGGGCGAGCGGCGCGGGCGCCGGCGCCGCGGCAAGCCGCGCGATGAGGGCTTCGGTCTGGTCTGGGGTGCTCACGACCTCATCCTTTCGCAATCTGGGCCAGGCGTTTCAACGCGCGATGCAGCGCCACCCGCGCCGCCCCGGCGGAAAGGCCAAGCGCGCCGCCCGCCTCGGCCGCGGTTTCCTCCTCGAGCGCGACGGCCCGCACCAGCGCCGCCGAACGCGGGTCGATCTGGGCAAGCAGATGCTCGGCGTCGCGCCCGGCGAGCGGTGTCGCCTGATGCGGATCGGCGAGCATCTCGGCGAAGGGCTCGATCGGCAGATGGATCGCCGCACCGCGCCGCCGGCAGGCGTCGATCAGCTTGTAGCGCGCGATCGCATGGACCCAGGGCCGCACCGGCGCGCCGGGGGTCCAGCTCTGCCGCTTCAGATGGATCGCGAGCAGCACCTCCTGCAGCACGTCCTCGTGCTGATCGGGCGGCAGCGCCCCGCCGCGCGCGCGCAGGATGGTGCGGATCGACGGGCTCACCGCGCGCAGAAACCGCGCGAGCGCCTGCCCGTCACCGGCATTCGCGCGGGTCAGCAACTGCTCCCAGCTTTCGTCCTCGGCCAAGGTGCCCTCCGCCCGTGCAGCGCCCCTGCGCGCCAGTCTAGCCCCGCCGCCTGCCCCGCGGCAATCCATCGCCGCAGCCGGCAAAAGGCAGGCCCCCGCCACCTCAGCGCCCCGGCTCGAGGCCGAAGGCGCGGTCGAGCGAGAACCGCCCCGGCCCGAGCACGACGAGCGCGAAAAGCGCCGAGGCCCAGAGCCCGTGGGTGATCCAGGCCCCGGGGTAGACGAAGATCTCGATCACCGCGGTCATCCCGATCAGCCCGAGCGCGGCGAAGCGCGTGAAGAGGCCGGCGATCATCAGCGCGGGCAGCAGATGCTCGGCCGTCGTCGCCATCACCGCGGCGATCTCGGGCGGGATCAGCGGCAGGGCGTATTCGTTCTCGAAAAGGTAATAGGTCGCGGGCTTGATCGTGAAGCCCTCGACCTTGGTGCGCCCCGATTGCAGGAAGACGAGCGCGGGAAAGATCCGCAGCGCAAGCGAAACCGCGTCGGGCGGCACCCGGCCGAGCGCGCGGTTGAGGGCGGGGATCGGGGTCATGCGGGGCCTCCTTCGCAAAGCGCGCCCGCGCGCATCAGCGCGACGAGGAGCGGTGTGGGATCAGGCGCGGCGGCCTGCGTCGCCGCCTGCGCCAGCGTCTCGCCCCGGTCGAGCGCGGCGATCAGCGCGGCCTCGGCGGGCGTGATCGCGCGCACCGGCACTTCGAAGGCGCGGTCGCGCAGGATCAGCGCGATCTCCGCGCCGGCGGGCAGATCGGCGGGCCCGGGCGTGGCGCCCGGCTGATTGCGCGCCCAGACCGTGACCGCGGGGGTCTCGAGCCGCAGCACGATCACCGACGGGTGCAGCGCGAGGCGCAGCCGCGCCGGATCGGCACCGGCCAGCCGCGCGGGATCGAGCGGCGCGGCATTGGCGGCGTGAAAGGCCTGCCCGCGCGCCAGTTCGATCCGCGCGACATCGGCCATATAGGGATAGGGCACGAGCGGCGCGCAGGCGGCGAGGAAAGCGGGGAATTCCGCCCCCCATTCGTGCAGCACCGGGCTTTGCGGCGGATGCGCGGCGATGAAATCGCGACCGAGCGCGGCGAAGAATTCCGCACCGGTGAGGCGGCGGATCACCGGAAAGCGGCGCGCGAGCGCGGCGCCAAGGCTGACGGCGACGTTGTTGCGATAGACCGCGAAGCGGCGCGGGGCCTCGGCGCCAAGCCCGGGCGGCAGCGCCGCGCCGCCCAGCGCCGCGCCGAAGGCGGCCTCGGTCTCACGATGCAAGCGCATGGCGCCCCTCCCCGCGCAGGATCGCCGAAACGCGGTCGGCCTCGGCGGCGAGCACCGGCCAGTCGGGGACATCGTTGTCCCATTCGACCAGCGTCGGCAGCGGCCCGGCCAGCGCGATCACCTCGGCGTAAAGCGCCCAGACCGGGTCGGCGACCGGCGTGCCATGGGCGTCGATCAGCAGCGGACCGGAGGGCAGCTCCTCGCGCGCATGGCCGCCGAGATGGATCTCCCCCACCGCGGCAAGCGGAAAGGCGGCGAGCATCGCGCGCGGGTCGCGGCGGTGATTGGTGCAGGAGACGAAGAGGTTGTTGACGTCGAGGAGCAGCCCGCAGCCGGTGCGCGCGGCGATCTCGCGCAGGAATTCGGTCTCGGGGATCGTCGTCTCGGCGAAGGTCACATAGGTCGCCGGGTTCTCGAGCAGCATCCGCCGGCCCAGCGCGGCCTGCACCTCGTCGACATGGGCGCAGACGGTGGCAAGCGTCTCCTCGGTATAGGGCAGCGGCAGCAGGTCGTTCAGATAGGCGCCGTCGTGGCTCGACCAGGCGAGATGTTCGGAGAAACTTTCCGGCGCGTAGCGGTCGCAAAGCGCGCGCAGCCGGCGCAGATGCGCGCGGTCGAGCCCGCCGGCGCCGCCGATCGAGAGCCCCACCCCATGCACCGAGAGCGCGTGATCGGCGCGCAGCGCGGCCAGCTGCGCATGCGGCAGGCCCCCCGCGCCCATGTAATTCTCGGCGTGGATCTCGAAGAAGGCGACGCGGGCGCGATCGGCGCGGATCGCGGGGAAATGCTGCGGCTTGAAGCCGAGGCCGGCGGCGGCGGGCAGATCGGGCATGGCGGTTCCTCCGGAGGGGCAAGGGGGCGCGGACGGGCCGCGCGCCCCGGATCGGTGCGGCGGCGTTACTTCGCCATGTCGCGCTCGAGCGGCGTGAGCGAGCCGTGCCGCGCCATGCCGTCCATGCCCGCGGGCAGCATCATCTCGGTGCAGGTGCCGGCGGGGACGAGCTTCCAGGAATTGCCCTGGTAGTCGACCTTCGAGGTGCCGGCGCAGGTGGTGCCGGGGCCGGCGGCGCAGTCGTTCTGCCCGGCAAGCGCGATGCCGTAGCATTTCTCCATGTCGGCGGCCTGCGCGGGCACGGCGGCCATCGCGCCGAGCGCGCAGAGCAGCGTGGCGCCCAGCGTGAGCTGCGGGGCGAGGCGGGGGGTCGGTGCGGTCATCAGAGGTCTCCCTTGTTGCTGAGGAAGGGCGGCTCTCCCGTCCCTTCCCCAAGCAATTCGCACCGCCCCGGCCGATCGTTACGCCGCTCACGCAGGCGTGATCGCGCCCTGTGCCGCCCCCCGAAAGGAACGGGCCGCCCCGAAGGACGGCCCGGAAGATCCTGCGCTGGCGTTCGGGCCCCTCAGGCCGCCTTCTTGCGGCGCCCGAAGAGCAGGTTCGTCAGCACGAAGAAGAGCGGCACGAAGAAGATCGCGAGCGCCGTGCCCGAGAGCGTGCCGAAGAAGGTGGCATAGCCGATCGCCTCGCGCGCGCCGGCCCCGGCGCCGGTCGAGAGGATCAGCGGCACCACGCCCAGCGAGAAGGCCATCGAGGTCATCAGGATCGGACGGAAGCGCAGCCGCGCCGCCGCCACCACCGCTTCACGCGCGGTTTCGCCCATGTGCCGCATTCGGTCGCGGGCGAATTCGACGATCATGATGCCGTTCTTGCCGGTCAGCCCGACCACGGTGAGCAGACCCACCTGGAAATAGACGCCGTTCGACTGCCCGCCGATCCAGGCGCCGATCAGGGTGCCGAGGATGCCCACCGGCATCGCCAGGATCACCGCGATCGGGATCACCCAGCTTTCGTAAAGCGCGGCGAGGCAGAGGAACACCACCGCAAGCGAGAGCGCATAGAGCATCATCGCGCCATTGCCGGCCTGCTTCTCCTCGAGCGAGAGGCCCGACCATTGCAGCGAGAAGCCGGGCGGCAGCTGGCTGGCCAGACGCTCCATCTCGCTCAGCGCCTCGCCCGAGGAAACCCCCGGCTTCGACGAGCCCTGCACCTCCATCGCGGGCAGCGCGTCATAGCGCACCACCTGCTGCGGGCCATAGACCCATTCCTGCGTCGCGAAGGTCGAGAGCGAGACGAAATCGCCATTCGCGTTCGGCACCCGCCAGAGGTCGAAGTCCGAGGGCGTCGCGCGCGCCCAGGGCTCGCCCTGAACGTAAACGCGCTTCACCCGGCCGTCATAGAGGAAGTCGTTGACATAGGTCGACGACCAGACGGTGTTGAGGAAATCGCCGACCTCGGCCGCGGTGAGCCCCACCGCGCCGGCCTTCGGCCAGTCGATGTTGAGCTTGAACTGCGCGGCATCCTCGACGCCGTTCGGGCGCACCGCCATCAGCTTGTCGCTTTGCGAGGCCATGCCGAGAAGCATGTTGCGCGCGGCCAGAAGCTCATCGTGGGTCTGCCCGGTGCGGGCCTGCAGGAAGGCGGTGAAGCCGTTCGAATTGCCCAGTTCGAGCACCGGCGGCGGCACGATCGGGATCACCATCGCCTCGTTGATGCCGCCCATCAGCGGCCCGAAGGCACGCCCCGCGATCGCCTCGGCGCCGTTTTGCGGCCCCACGCGCTCTTCCCAGTCCTTCAGCTTGACGAACATCATCGCCATGTTCTGGCCCTGGCCCGCGAAGGAGAAGCCCACCACCGAGAACACCGAGGCGACATTGTCCTTCTCGGCGTTGAGGTAATATTGCTCGGCCTTCTCGACGACCTTCTTGGTCTGCTCGGCGGTGGTGCCCGAGGGCGCCTGGATGATCGTCATCAGCACGCCCTGATCCTCGTTCGGCAGGAAGGAGGTCGGCGTGCGCATGTAAAGCGCGCCCATCGCCGCGACGATAAGCGCATAGACGACGACGCCCTTGAACGGGTTCGCCACCACCCATTTCACGATCCCGCCATAGCCGCCGGTGATCCGGGTGAAGCGGTTCTCGAAGCCGTTTGAGAAGCGCGCCGCGATCCCCGCCTTCGCCCCCGAATGCGGTTTCAGCATCGTCGCGCAAAGCGCCGGGGTGAAGACGATCGCCACGATCACGGAAAGCACCATCGCCGAGACGATGGTGACCGAGAACTGCTTGTAGATCTCGCCGGTGGAGCCGCCGAAGAAGGCCATCGGCACGAAGACCGCCGAAAGCACCATGGCGATGCCGACGAGCGCGCCGGTGATCTCGCCCATCGACTTCTTCGTCGCCTCCTTCGGCGAGATATGCTCCTCCGCCATGATCCGCTCGACGTTCTCGACCACGACGATCGCGTCGTCGACCAGAAGCCCGATCGCCAGCACCATCGCGAGCATCGTGAGCGTGTTGATCGAGAAGCCGAAGGCCGCCATCACCCCGAAGGTGCCAAGCAGAACCACCGGAACCGCGAGCGTGGGGATCAGCGTGGCGCGGAAATTGTGCAGGAAAAGCAGCATCACGAGGAAGACGAGCGCGATCGCCTCGAGCAGCGTATGCACCACCGCCTCGATCGAGAGGGTGACGAAGGGGGTGGTGTCATAGGGGATCACATAGCTCATCCCCGAGGGGAAATAGGGCGCGATCTCCTCCAGCCGCGCCTTCACGAGCTTTGCCGTATCGAGCGCATTCGCCCCCGAGGCGAGCTGGATCGCCATGCCCGCCGAGGGCGCGCCGTCGTAATAGGCCTGGATCTCGTAATTCTCGGCGCCGAGCTCGACCCGCGCGACGTCGCGCAGCAGAACCATGCCGCCGTCGGTATCGGCGCGCAGCACGATGCGCTCGAAATCCTGCGGCGTCTTGAGCAGCGACTGCGCGGTGATCGTGGCGTTCAGGAGCTGCCCCTCGGGCGCGGGCTGCGCGCCGAAGGCACCCGCCGAGATCTGCGCGTTCTGCCCCTGCACCGCGGCGATCACCGTCGCCGGCGCCATGTCATAGGCCTTGAGCTTCTGCGGATCGAGCCAGATCCGCATCGCATATTCCGAACCGAAGACCTGCACCGAGCCCACCCCCGGCAGGCGCGAGAAATTCTCGACCATCGAGGAGTTCATGTAGTCGGACAGCTCGACCTGATTGCGCGACTTGTCGGGCGAGATCAGCGAGACGACCATCAGGAAGCCGGTGGTCGACTTCTTCACCGTCACGCCCTGGCGCGTCACCGATTGCGGCAGCGCGGCCTCGGCCTGGCTGAGCTTGTTCTGCACCTGCACCTGCGCGATGTCGGGGTTGGTGCCGAGCTTGAAGGTCAGGGTGATCGTCGCGCGCCCGGTCGAGGTGGTGGAGGAGTTGATGTAGCGCAGCCCGTCGAGGCCGGTCATCTGCTTTTCGATCACCTGCACGACGGTATCGGCCACGGTTTCCGCCGAGGCGCCGGGATAGGTTGCCGAGATCACCACCGAGGGCGAGGCGATCGAGGGATATTGCGAGACCGGCAGATTGAGGATCGAGAGCGCGCCGAGCCCCATGATGACGATCGCGATCACCCAGGCGAAGATCGGGCGGTCGATGAAGAAACGCGCCATCTCAGTTGCCCTCGCCCGCCGCTGCATCCGGGGCGGCAGCCGGCGCGGGGGCTTCGCCCTCGGCCGGGATGATCTCGACCGGGGCGCCGACCCCGGTCTTCTGGAAGCCCGAGGCGATCACCTGATCGCCGTCGCGCACGCCGTCGGTCACGATCCAGTCGGAGCCCGAGGAGGTCGCGACATGCACCGGACGCTGCGCCACGGTCCCCTGATCGACGACCCAGACGAAGGGATTGCCGCCGCGATCGCGCATCACCGTGCTTTGCGGCAGCGCGACGGCGCCGCGCGCCATCGCCTGCGGCAGGTCGACCTCGACATACATCCCCGGAAGCAGCAGGTGATCGGGGTTCTGGAAGGTCATGCGCAGGGTGATCATGCCGGTCGTCGGTTCGACATTGGGTTCGGCCGCGGCGAGGTGGCCGGTCTCGTGATAGATCGAGCCATCGGCGAGGATCAGCTTCGCCGCGCCGGTCGCGCGCATCTCGCGGCCCTCGGCGGTCGAGGTCAGGCGCAGGATGTCGGTCGCCGACTGGGTGACGTCGACATAGACGGTGTCGAGCGCGCGGATCGTGGCGAGCGCGGTCGTCTGCTGTGCCGCGACCAGCGCGCCGGTCGTCGTCTGCGAGAGGCCGATGACGCCCGCGATCGGGGCGCGGATCGTGGTGCGGTCGAGGTCGATCTCGGCGCTCATCAGCTGCGCCTGCGCCGCCTGCAGCCCGGCATCCGCCGCCTGCCGCGCGGCCACGGCGGAATCGCGTTTCTGCGCCGAACCGGCGTTATTGCCGAAAAGCTCGATCGCGCGTTTCTCCTCGAGCACGGCAAGGTCGCGGTTCGCCTTCGCCTGCGCCACGGCCGCCTTCGCCGCCGCGACCGCGGCCTGATAGCTCTCGTCCTCGATCTTGTAGAGCGGCGCGTCCTTCGCGACCGAGGCGCCCTCGGTGAAGAGCCGCTCGCGGATGATGCCCGAGACCTGCGGGCGCACCTCGGCCACGGTCGAGGCCTTGATCCGCCCGGGCAGCCGCGCGGTGAGCGGGAAATCGGCGGCATGGGCGGTGACGGTGGTGACGCGGGCGGGGCCCTGCGCCTGCTGCGCTGCGAGCGGGGTGGCGGCGAGGGTCAGCGCCAGAAGCGGCAAGACCCTGAGCGGGGGGAGGACGGGCATGAGGGATACCTTCGGATCTGGGGAGGAGAGAGGGATCAGCGCGCGCCGCCGGCAGCGGCGACGGCAAGGGTGATGAAGTCGGAGGCGCGCTGGCGTTCGGCCGCCGCAAGGCCTTCCTGCGCGGAAAGATAGCTGCGCTCGGCATCGAGGACGGACATGAAATTGCCTTGCCCGTAGCTGAAATTGGTGCGCGAAAGATCGACCGCCTCGGCGCTCGTGCTCACCAGCCGGCTTTGCGCGGCGATCGCGCGGCCGTCGCGGTTATAGGCGGCAAGCCCGCTCTCGACCTCCTCGATCGCGGTGAGCACCGCCGCCTCCCAGGCGAGTTTCGCCTGCAGCGCGCGCGCCTCGGCGCCCTTCAGATTGGCGGTGTTGGCGCCGCCGGTGAAGATCGGCAGGTCGATCTGCGGGCCCACCGCCCAATAGCTGATCGAGCCGGCATGGCGGATATTCGTCGGCGTGATCGAGCCCGAAAGCGAGATCGAGGGGTAGAAAGCGGCCTTCGCCACGCCGACCTGATAGGCCGCGGCGGCGTAATTGCGCTCGGCCATGCGCACGTCGGGGCGCGCCGCGATCACCTGCGCGGGCACGCCGACGCTCGCCTTGAACCGCGGCTTCGGCTGCGGCGCGCCGCGTTGCAGCCGCGGGCGCAGCGTCGCGCTGCGCTCGGCGGTCAGCGTCGCGAGCGCGGCCAGCGCCTGGTCGAAACCGGTCTCGAAGGCGGGGAGTTGCGCCTCGCCCTCGGCCACCAGCTGCTCGGCCTGGATCTGGTCGAGCCGCGCGGCATCGCCCGCCTCGACCTGCGCCTTCGTCAGCTCGAGGCTGCGCTTGCGGCTCTCGATCGAGCGCTTCGTCAGCGCGATGCTTTCCTGGTTGTAGCGCAGCGTGACATAGGCCTGCGCGATCGCGCTTTCCATCACCAGCCGCGCGACATCGGCCGAGAGATAGGCCGCGTCGAGCTGCGCCGCGGCGGCCTTGCGGCTCATCCGGTTCGCCCCGAAAATGTCGAGCAGCCAGCTCACGCCGAGCCCCGCCGAGGTGGTGGAGCGGGTGCCGGTGCCCTGGGTGTCGCCGCGCGTCGCGGCGGCCGAGCCCGAGACCTGCGGCAGATCGGCCGCCCCGGTCGCCGCGGCCGTGGCGCGCGCCTCCTCGATCGCGGCAAGCGCCTGTTGCACCGAAAGGTTGCGCGCCTGCCCTGCCTCGATCAGCCGGTTCAGCTCCGCGTCGCGGAAGGAAAGCCACCAGTCGCGGCTTTCGGCCGCGCTCCCGCGCGCAGGCGCCGCGCCGTCGAAGCGATCGGCCACCGCGGCCTCGGGCGCCTGATAGTCGACATCCGCGCAGGCGGCGAGCGCCAGGCAGGAGGCCGCCCCCCAGAGGAAAGACCGGCGCGACGGCGCGCGCCCCGAAGGTTCAGTGAGTTGCAATGCCATGTCCCGTTCCTGTTGCCGGGCACGTTCACGCACCGCGTCGGATGCCCCGCGCCCCTGTTCGCTCGATGACTGCGGAATTACATACATTCATGTATGGATGTAAATAACGAATTGCGTCATAAGGCGGCCTTGACGCACAGACTGTGTGAGGAGAGGAACAACAGGACCGGCACGCGCCCCCGGGGGAGGCCGCGCGCCGGGGCCGCAGGGCAGGAGGAAACCGGGTGAGACGATGCAAGGCGGACGCGGAACAGACGCGGCTGAAGATCCTGGACGCGGCCGAGCTTTTGTTCAGTGAGCGCGGAATCGCGCTCACCACGCTCGAGCAGATCGCCCGGGCCGCCGGCGTCACGCGCGGCGCTTTCTACTGGCATTTCAAGGACAAGACCGCCGTCCTCACGGCGCTGCACGAGTCCATTTCCGCCCCGCAGCTCGCCCTGATCCGCGCCGCCTCCGAACAGGAGACGCTGGAAGACCCGCTCGAATTCCTCGAATCCACCGGGCGCGATTTCCTCGCCCTTTTCGCCGCCGACCCGCGCCAGCAGCGCATGCATATCATCCTTTCGAACGCGGCGCTGCCGGAGGAGACCCGCGCCTGGCTGACGGCCCTGAACGCCGAGCTCTGGCAGGTCTTCCGGCGGCTCCTCGACCGGGCGGACAGCGCCAATCTGCTGACCGACCGGCTCACGCCGGAGGAGGTGACGATCTCGCTGATGGTGATGTTCAGCGGGTTGCTGAACGAATGGCTTCGCGGCGGCAAGATGTTCGATCTGTCACGCACCGGCGGGAAACTGCTCCATCACCACATCAGCTCGCTCCGCCGCGCCGATGCGCCGTGAGCCGCCGCGGGAATGGCCCGGCACATCCCGCAGGGCAACGCCCCGTCGGCACCGCGGCCACGGCCGGAACGCCGGGGCCGTCACATCGTCGGGCGTCTGGGCAGGTTGGCCGCATGGGCCGCAAGCGCCGCGAAATGCTGGCTGACGACGAAATGCCCTGCGTTTTCAAGGCATAGAAACTCCGCCTGCGGCAGATCCTTCAGCATCGCCTCGACCCCGTCGGGCGGGCTGATCGGGTCGTCCGCGCCATGGATGAAGGACATCGGGCACTCGAGCGCCTGCAGATCGGCAAGCCAGTTGCGCTGCATGCCCTGCAGCTCATCCATCGACGAGCTGCTGGCGACCGTCGCGATCAGCTGCAACCATTCGAAGAAATGCGCCTGCCCGCAGAGCGCCTCGACCATCGCCAGATCGGGCGGCGAGTGGCGATAGAGATGCGCGAGCCCCTTTTCGGCCAGCGCGGGAACTCGGGCGAGCGCGTTGTAGATCCGCGCGAGCCCGGCGTTCACCCGCCGGTCGCGCCGCAGCCGCGCCGATATTTCCCCGTAAAGCGTGATCTTCTGCCCGGCGTCATGCTCCGGCCCGGGCGTGGGCGTCGCCGCCAGCAGAAGATGCTCGACCAGCCCGGGGTTGTGGCGCGCGAAATGCACCGCCCAGGAGACGCCGATGCTTTCCCCCAGACAGACCAGCGGCCCCTCGGTCAGATGCGAGAGGGTCTCGCCCAGCGCGCGGGTCAGATGCGCCATGCGCATATCGGCGTCGAAGGGCATGTCCTGCCCCAGGAAGTGGCGCGGCACCACGATCCAGCGCAGGTTGTGCGCGCGCAAGACCTCGGTCATGTCGTCATGGAACACCACCGGCGAAAGCATGGTGTGGAAATAGAGGACCGGCCGGCCATGGCGCGCGCCGAATTCCCAGACCGGCAGATCCCCGCCAGTGCCGACCGAGATCGTGCTGGTCACCACATCGCCGCCGAACTGCCGTTTCACCAGGGCGCATTCCGGCTTGTGCTGCGCGCTCGGCAAAAGCGCGTCGAGCAGCCTTGCGGTCAGTTCCATCGTCAGACTGCGCAGCAGCGCGGTCTGGGTTCTTGCGCCGAACTTGTCGAGCACCACGCGGATCTGCTTGCGCTTGGTGTCATAGGCGGCCCCCAGCGCCGCGGCGGCGGATTTCAGATCGAGACCGCAAAGCAGCTGCGCAAGCAGATCGTATTCGCTGGGCGCGAGCTGCAGCCCCGGCGGCGCATCGCCGGCCAGCGCGACAAGCTCCGCCGGGTCGATCCGCACCGCGACGAAGGCCAGATGGCCCGGCGCATTCCCCCAGCGATCGAGCCGGTCGTAAAGGAAATAGAGCGCCCGCTCGGCAAAGACGAAGGCGCATCCGGCCGCGGAGTTCTGCGGCATCAGCAGCTGCGTCGGAAACACCGCTTCTTCTGACAGCAAGGGTGCGATCTGCCGCGCGCCGAGGCGGTCATAAAGGTTCACCGACAGGCCGCAGCGCGCGAAGTTGCGGCGAAAGAACCGCTCGCTCGCGCTTTCATGCGTCGTGCGGGTCAGCAGTTCCTCTTCCGGGGGCAGGGTTCGGTCGGGGCCGGTCGGCAGCACCGAGACCAGCGTCTCGAGCAGTTGCGAAGGCCGCGGCTTGCGGGACGGCAAAGGCATAGGGGCAGAACCGGTTCGTCAGGAATGGGGTGAAATCCGTGTCCGACATGCGGCGCCGACGCGGGGCGAGCCCCGAAACAGTCGACCCCCCGGGCGCCCGAGGCAAGAAAAACCGTCCTTCTTCGGAAATATTCGCCCCAAAGGCACATGAATTGATCATGCCCCCCAAAAGGGGGGCGAGGCGGATCTGGCACCCCCCTAGCCTGTCCCGAGCCGTGCAGCCACCGGGGCAGACGGCAGCGGACCGGAGAAAGCCCATGCCGCATGGCACTGAAATTCATGGGGAAATCGTGGCGATGCCACGTCTGTCTGTGCCCGATCTGATCTGGCTCGACGTCGCGCCAGATGGCGAGGTTCTGGCGCAGGGCCCGGCGCCGGAGGGGGCGGGCGGCCCAGCGATGCCCCCCGGCGCGCTGCTCTCGGCGCTGCCGCGGGAGGTGCTGCGTGACGCGCTCGCCGCCGCCAACCGGCGCGACGATCCGGAGCCGACGGTGCTGCGCCCGACGAATGCGGCGGTGCGTTGGCTGCGGCAGGTCAACGTTCTGCCCTGCGTGCCGGGGCGGATTCGGATCGTGCTGTTTCTCGCGCCCAGCCCGGCGCAGACGGCCGAAGCCGAGCCGCCGCATCTGAGCCCGCGCGAGAAGGCGGTGCTCACGCTCCTTGCGGCGGGGCGGCGGCGGGACCGGATCGCCTGGGAGCTGAACATCTCCTTGCCGACCGTCGACATGCACAGCCGCAACCTGCGCCAGAAGCTGAAGGCGCAGACGCTGTCGGAAGCGGTCGCGACCGCGGCGCGCTGCGGGCTGATCCAGCCGGATTAGGCCGGGACGGGCATCGGAGCGCGCGGCGGAGGGCGGTGCCTGCCCCGGGGCGGCGCGGGCACCGCCCCGGGGGTCGATCAGGCCTGCACGAAGGCCAGAAGATCGGCGTTCAGCACCTCGGCATTGACCGTCAGCATGCCGTGCGAGAAGCCGGGATAGGTCTTCAGCGTGCCGTTTTTCAGCAGCTTGATCGCCTTCAGCGCGGCGTCATGGATCGGCACGATCTGGTCGTCCTCGCCATGCAGCACCAGCACCGGCACGCCGATCGCCTTCAGATCCGCGCTCTGATCGGTTTCCGAGAAGGCCTTGATCCCCTCGTAATGGGCCTTGGCGCTGCCCGTCATCCCCTGGCGCCACCAGTTCTGGATCACGCCCTCATGCACCGTCGTCCCCGGGCGGTTGAAGCCGTAGAACGGCCCCGCGGGCACGTCGCGGAAGAACTGCGCCCGGTTCGCGGCAAGGGCCGAACGGAAACCGTCGAAGACCTCGATCGGCAGCCCCTCGGGGTTTTCCGCGGTCTGGAGCATCAGCGGCGGCACCGCCGAAACCAGCACCGCCTTCGCAACGCGGCCCGCGGGCTCGCCATGCCGCGCGACATAGCGCGCCACCTCGCCGCCGCCGGTCGAATGCCCGACATGGACGACATTGCGCAGATCGAGCGCCTCGACCACGGCGAAGGCATCGGCGGCGTAATGGTCCATGTCATGGCCGTCCGAGACCTGGGCCGAGCGGCCATGGCCGCGGCGGTCATGCGCGACGACGCGGAACCCCTTCGACAGGAAGAACAGCATCTGCGCGTCCCAGTCGTCCGAGCTCAGCGGCCAGCCGTGGTGGAACATGATCGGCTGGGCGTCCTTCGGCCCCCAGTCCTTGTAAAAGATCTCGGTGCCATCGGTGGTGGTGACGTAACCCATTGTAAACACTCCTTCGGGTTTGGCGAGGGCAGCTTGGGACCAGCTTCCTGCAACCGCGGCCGCAGCGGCCGTGATCAGAAGCTGGCGTCGGGTAAGTGCGATCTGCATGGCCTGTCCTCTTGGTTTCGACCCGAACCGTTCTAGGTGGTGCGCTGCGCCGCGACGCGTGGCGGAACTGACAACAACCGAGGCAAAACCGACAATGCCCCCCTCCCCGACCCCGATCGCCGAGATCGGCCTGCTGATCTACCCGGACTGTCAGCTTTCGGCGGTGCACGGGCTGACCGACCTCTTCCGCATCGCGGGCGAATGGTCCGAAACACCCGAGCGGGTGATCCGCGTCTCGCACTGGCGGGCGGAGGCGGAGGGCGTGCGCCCGGTCTGGGACAGCCACCCTGCCGAGCGCCATCACCTCACCCATGTCATCGCGCCGCCAAGCATCGTGATGCCCGAACGGATGCCGCCGCAGCCCGCCAGCGCCGACTGGCTGCGCCGCCGTCACGCGGAGGGCACGACGCTCTGCTCGGTCTGCGCGGGGGCCTTCGTGCTGGCGGAGACCGGCCTTCTGGACCACCGCCGCGCGACGACGCACTGGGCCTTTGCCGATCAGCTCGCGCGGCGCTTCCCCGAGATCCACCTCGCCGAGGAGCACATGGTCCTCGACGAGGGCGACATCGTCACCGCGGGCGGTATCCTCGCCTGGACCGATCTGGGGCTGACACTGGTCGAGCGGCTGCTCGGCCCCTCGACCATGCTGGCGACGGCGCGTTTTCTCTTGATCGAGCCGCCGCGGACGAGCCAGCGCCCCTTCGCAAGCTTCATCCCGCGCTTCGATCACGGCGACGAGGCGATCCGCCGCGCGCAGCATCACCTGCATGCCCATGCGGCGGACCCCCTGCCGCAAAGCGACTTGCAGGCGATCGCGGGGCTGACCGAGCGCACCTTCCTGCGCCGCTTCACCGCCGCGACCGGGCATCGGCCCAAGACCTACCTGCAGCAGGTGCGCATCAGCAAGGCCCGCGCCGCGCTCGAGACCGGGACCGAGGCGATCGAGCAGATCGCCTGGCAGGTCGGCTATGGCGATGTGGCGGCCTTCCGCAAGAGCTTCCAGAAGCTGACCGGGATGACGCCGGCCGCCTATCGTCAGACCTTCGGCCCGGCACGTCCCCCCGCCGGGGCGTGACGGCCCCGCGCGGGAGGCAAGCCGATCATTCCCCGCCCGCGATGGTCTGCGCCGCGGCGAGCGCCGCCCGGACATGCGCGGGAACCGGGATCTTCGTCCGGCTGGCCCGCGCGACGAAGACCGAGACGAACCGCGCCTCGAAGGCCACCTGCCCGCCCTGCTCCCCGGTCACCGCCATGGTGACCGAACTCCTGCCGACCCGCTCCGGG